>CAYTKY010000086.1:0-7485 GCA_964438435.1 uncultured Coxiellaceae bacterium
ATTAATGTTCGCTTGTAGACAGGAATCGTTGTTCGTTTCGACAGGAATACACATAACGGACAAACAGGATATAAGATGATAAGAGGCTTTAATGCAAATGAAATTTCTGTCAACATATTATCTAATGACAGAGCATTTAATAAAGCAATGTATTGAGTATCATTTAATTTTTTATAGTTGCTGATCAGTGCAAAAGTAGAATGTTCTTCTTGGTAGATTTCTTTGATGGCTCTAGCAATAGAACAACATATTTCAACCGATCTTTTTATTCCAAGCTTTTCTTGGAGCAACCCTATCCATATTAACTCTGGCAATATCTTATCTAACCACTTAACAAATTTCATTCCTCCTTGTAATTGAAGCATTGGTGGAAGAAACTTTTTTCCTATTTGTTTATGGTCTTCCAAAATTTTTTTGGTTTTTTTCTTCAAAAAGAATTCCCTTATCCCTTGAATACAGCTTAAAAAGAACAATCCCAACTTCAACCCATTATACCCGAACAGTTGCGTAAAGTAACTATAAATGTTATATTATGTGACCATACGGGAAAACTTATGACTTTAGCTAACTTTTTAACCAACATAGTCGCAAAAGGGTATTGCTGCTTCACTTTCCCCCAAGTTAAAGAAGCTCTGGGGGTATCTGATATTGCGGCAAGGGCTGCTTTGCGACGTTTAAAGCAAAAAGGTGAATTAGCTCATCCACTAAGTGGTTTTTATGTGATTGTACCACCGGAATATAGGGTTTTAGGGTGACGACCCGCTGAACACTTTATTGATGATCTAATGGCATTTATTAACGCACCTTATTATGTGGGCTTATTAAGCGCTGCACAATATCATGGCGCTGCACATCATCGGCCTCAACAATTTCAAGTTATGGCCAATCAAAAAAGACGGCCAATTACTTGTGGGCATATAAATATAGTTTTCATTACTAAAAAAAACGCAGAACAAACCCCAACTCAAAACTTTAACACCTCTCAAGGCGCCATAGTCGTCTCCACTCCTGAAGCTACTGCGATAGATATGGTGACTTATCCTAATCGCTGCGGTGGTATTGATAATGTACTAACCGTGCTAACTGACTTAGTAAAAAAAATGGATGTTAATAAGTTACAAAAACTTGCATCCGCTACTGATGAGGTTACATGGATACAGCGGCTTGGATATTTACTAGATTTAATAAAAGCAAATCACTTATCTGATGTATTGCATAAATCTCTTGAAAATCATCGTGTACGGGCACGCCTATTAATAGCTCCCCCTAAAAAAACACCTGCACTTGAAAAGCTTGCTGCCAAACTAGGAAAAAATAAAAGCTCACCGGTATATGAAACTAAAAACGATAAGTGGAAATTAATTATTAATAAAAAATTGGAATTAGAATAATGATTGCGAATGCATATTTAAATGAATGGCGTCAAACAGTTCCCTGGGCAGATAACAAAATGGTGGAACAAGATTTAATAATTAGCCGTTTATTAGTGGAGTTGTTTAATCATCCTAAAATTTCTGATTCGCTTGCGTTTCGTGGCGGCACAGCAATTTACAAATTATTTGCTCCTCACCCTGTCCGCTACTCTGAAGATATTGATCTCGTGCAAATTAAAGCAGAACCCATAGGTGATACTATAACTGCTATCAGAAGTATTGTTGACCCCATGCTTGGTGAACCTGAAAGAAAGAGAAGTAAAAAAACATTTACTCTGACATATGATATTTTAGCAGAAGGTGAAACTGAGCCATTAAAATTAAAAATTGAAATTAACACACGAGAACATTTCTCTGTGTATGGTTTCAAGCGTAAAGATTTTACTATCAAATCTCGATGGTTTTCTGGTGAATCAAAGATATTAAGCTACGAATTTGATGAACTCCTTGGCACAAAGATACGAGCCTTTTATCAACGAGACAAAGGACGTGATCTCTTTGATTTATGGTTTGCTCTGCAACAAGAAAATTTTGACCCTAAAAAAGCGGTGACTGCTTTTATTGAATACATCAAAGCAGAAAATAAAAACATCACACGCGCTATGTTTGAGATGAATTTTGCAGAAAAGTTAAATGCCGGCTCTTTTAACCAAGATATTAGCCCGTTATTAGCACCGAATATTCAATGGGATTTTGAAAAAGCAGCGATAGATGTTTTTGAAAAAATTATTCCTCTTATTCCTGGTAAACAATGGAAATCCATGAAGACAAGTGAAGAGTCAATATGAATAAAAAAACAATAATAAACGAAACACTTGTACAACACTTAATCGCAGCTCAATTTCCACAATGGAAAGACCTTCCTATTCGCCCTGTCACGCATAGTGGATGGGACAATAGAACTTTTCACCTGGGTGAGCGCATGTTAGTACGCATGCCAAGTGCCGAGGACTATGCGTTGCAAGTGGAAAAAGAACAACGATGGCTGCCAAAACTCGCACCATTGTTACCGCTTCCGGTTCCAGTGCCTTTAGGTTTAGGTGAACCAGCAAGTGATTATCCCTGGAAGTGGTCTATCTATTCTTGGCTTCCTGGTGAAACCGCTTCACCTTCACATATAACTGATCTCAGTAACTTTGCGACTGACCTGGCACGTTTTCTCATTGCACTACAACACATTGATTCAACGAATGGACCTCCACCAGGACCACATAGCTTCTATCGTGGAGCGCCGCTCATTGCCTACGATAATGAAACACGCCAAGCAATCGCTGCTCTGAAAGGTAAAATCGATACTAATGCTGCTACAGAAATCTGGGAAAAAGCCATAGCAACCCAATGGACTCATTCACCTGTATGGGTTCATGGCGATATCAGTATTGGAAATCTATTGGTACAAAATGGACGATTAAGTGCTGTCATCGACTTTGGACAGCTAACAGTTGGTGACCCTGCATGTGATCTTGCCATCGCATGGACATTGTTCAAGAACAAAAGCAGAGACACTTTTCAATTAACCCTTTCTCTCGATAATGACACATGGGTACGTGGCCAAGGTTGGGCTTTATGGAAGGCATTAATTGTATGCGCTGAATTAACGGGCACTAACCCTCTTGAAATTGAAAATTCTAGAAGGATAATTGACGAGATACTCACTAATTACAAGCAAATGAATTTAGGAAAGTAACATGAATGCTATTGAAAATCTTATCGGTAATTACCAAAGTTTTTTTTCTGATTTACTAACTCGAATGAGAGAATCAGGGATTAACATTAATGGGATACCACTCAGTCATTTATTATACCGCACTACCACAATTCCTGAATATAAGGAATTACGCGACGAGTTAAAAACTGCTTGTTCTGAATTTGTAGAAACACAATTTAACGGCAGAGCTGTTTCTATTCTTATTTTAAAAAATCCATTGCTACTTGAAGATGGATTCACCGTATCAATGATTGAATTACCAGCCCCTCGTGCTGTACACATGTACCCAAGCGGACTTGAAAGTATTGGCGTCGTTGTTGGCAAAACATTACCTGAATTCATCCAGAAACACAGTCATGTTTTAACGGGTGTTAAGGATCATGGACAACATTGTCAGCCAGCATTTATAACATTCGATAATGCAAAAACATCTAAATTTTACGATATTTCATTAAGAGAAATTGTAATATTACAAGGCTGGCAAATTGAGAGGATTGCATAAAATGCCGGTATCATTAATATGATTATGCAAATCATTACTTTCAAATCTCTGACTGAAAACGATTTACTGCTTTTGCATGATTGGTTTCAAAAGCCGCACATTCAGCAATGGTATACTCGTGGCGAAAGTTATACCCTAGACATTATTAAAGAAAAATACCTGCCTAGAATACTTAATCCTAAGTCAACACCGAATTTTATTATTTATGCTAACAATACACCGATTGGATATATTCAACTTTACTGTGTTAAAGACTCTCTTCCTGATGGAGTGACAGGCTATGATCACCCATTATTTGATAGGTTCAAACCAAATGAAATTGCTGGAATTGACTTATTCATTGCAGATGAGAATTATCTTAAAAAAGGCTATGCAACACTCACTTTATCTAACTTCATAAAAGATTATGTGCAAGGCAAATTTTCTCTTTTAGTAACTGATCCGTTAAAGAGTAATAAAAATGCCATCCAGTTTTTTGAAAAGAATGGATTCAAAAAATTCAAACATAACAATAACACAAAAAATGAATTAATGACTCTTCATATGATACCGCTTATGGCTGATACAGCAAAAATTATTTTAATAACTGATCATTTAATATTACGAACATGGAAGACCAGTGACATCCCATTAATGGCTGCCATTAGCTCCGATCCATTGGTTATGGAGCACTTCTCAGCAATGCAAGATATTGCAGCTACAAAAGCGTTGATTGATCATATTAATCAACATTACGCAAAATTTGGTTATGCTCTTTATGCTGTCGAAATGAAAGATACGCATGAATTTATCGGCTTTGTTGGATTAAATCATCCACCGTTTGAAATCCCTAACTTTAAGCCTAATAGTTTACCTATTGTCGAAATTGGTTGGCGTTTGTCATCAAAGCATTGGGGAAAAGGTTACGCCACGGAAGCAGCCAAAGCAGTTTTACATTATGCTTTTACAGAATTAAAACTCGGTGAAATTATTTCTTTTACGGTGGTAGCGAATACTAAATCACGTCGGGTAATGGAAAAAATTGGGTTACATCACTCTGAAACGGATGATTTTGATCATCCAAAACTTGAAGAAAATAGCCCGTTACGAAGGCACGTATTGTATCGAATAACGCACAATGACTACAGATTAAAAGAATAAAAGTATTTTACAGGATTAGAAAAGCAGGATAAATAGCCGATGAAACAACCTCTTTCAGATCAGCGTATTATTGATTGCCTAAACGCTAATTATGGCATTAAAGTTGATAGGCTTACCTTTCTTCCTATCGGTGCGGATATAAACGCGTCGGTATATAAAGCAGAGACACCCGACCAGTCATCTTACTTTATAAAACTAAAGCAGGGTCACCATCATGATATTAGCGCCACCATAATAGCGCTGTTACATGAGGCCGGAATTCAACAAATTATTCCTCCTATCAAAACTACTCTTGGGCAACCCATTCAGCATATTGACGACTTTACCCTCATCGTGTCTCCATTTGTTGAAGGACAAGATGGATTTAGCCGTGATCTAACGGACGATCAATGGATGACTCTCGGCAAGGTGATGAAACAAATTCACGAAATCGATGTACCGCCATCAATTCAACTCATGATCCGGCGTGAAAATTATTCATCCAAATGGCGAGAAGCTGTTCGGGCGCTCTATGCTCATATTGAATCTGAACCAAGCGGGGACGAAATTGCTTTAAAGTTAATAACTTTTATGAAAAAACATTCAGCGACAATTCACCGTCTAGTAGATAGAGCTACACAATTAGGAAAACAAATTCAAGATCAATTACCACAATTCGTGTTGTGTCATTCCGATATTCATGGCGGCAATGTACTAATGCACGGGAATGACATTATTTATATGGTGGATTGGGATGATCCCATCATGGCACCTAAAGAACGTGACCTCATGTTTATTGGCGGCGGCGTTGCGAATGTTTGGAATAAACAACATGAGGAAAAATTTTTCTATAAAGGCTACGGAAAAGCTGAAATCAATAAAACAATCTTGGCATATTACCGGCATGAACGAATCGTAGAAGATATAGCTGTTCTGGGTCAGCAGTTACTTCTCACTTCAATGGACAATCAAAACCGGATTGAATCCTATAAACATTTTATTGATCAGTTTGAACCTCAAGGTGTAGTAGAAATAGCATTTAAAACAGATGAAAACTTAATATGAAAAATTCGACCAATATCTTTCCAGAAATTAATACTGACGAAGAATATGAAAAATTCAAACTTGATAATAGCGAGCTTTTTAAGAAGGTAGCGCTTGAAATTGTTACTCAGCATCATTTACCAGATGCACCGCTTTCGACTCTCGATGGCACTAACATTGTATTTTCTCATGGAAAATCTAGAGTAATAAAAATATTTCCTCCGCTTCATAAAAGCCACTTCGACAATGAAGCATCTTCACAACAAGCTTTCTGTCAGAACGCCACAAATAGAATACACAGGAGAAATAGACCACTGGCCTTATATTATCATGAGCCAATTGGAAGGGACTCTTCTGGAGGGTCTTTGGGAAAAACTAGACCATAGCAATAAAATAATTATTATTCGTGAATTAGGATCGTTAATTCGTGAAGTTCATTCTTTACCTACTGAAGGGCTTGAAGCTATTGATTGCCACTGGAAAGAATTTATTAGCAAGCAATTAAAGCAGTGCGTAGCACGTCATCAAGAAACAGGGCTACCCGATATATTGTTACAACAAATCCCAAAATATTTGGATTCAATCAAAACCATTTTACCCGTAATCAAAAAGCCAGTTATTTTAACTGGAGAATACACGCCCATGAATTTCTTGGTAAAACAAGAAGCAGGGATTTGGCATATACATGGATTAATAGACTTTGGTGATTCGATGCTAGGATTGCCGGAATACGATTTATTGGGACCAGGGGCTTTCTTAATTCAAGGAGACAAAACTCTTTTAAGAGAATTTCTATCCTCTTATGGTTATTCTTCTGACGAGATGACAAACACATTAAGCCATAAACTCACTGCGCTAATGCTGCTACATCGTTATAGTCGCTTAAACGTACAAATTAGAATAGAAAATTGGGAAAACACAGTAAAAAGCTTAGATGCTTTAGAAAAATTAGTATGGGGATTTTAAAGAAAAAATTGCCCCGCCACAAACTCATGTAACGGTGACAATTTCATGATAACTCACGCTCAGCAAATATTTTCATAGCCTCAATAAAAAACACCAGTAATTTAGGATGGCGATCATCATAAAATTTTCTAAATTCGGGTGTTTGATATAACTGAGCGAGTCCTATGTAACTTTCTTTGTTTGGCGTCCATGTTAACTCTAACCAATTATAGTGTTTTTGCATCAGCGCTTGCACGGCTTTATCGCTAGGCTGTGATTTCTTTTCCATTTCAATAATTAAATCCGCCATGATTTTTTCCATGTCAGTGATAAAGACTCGTTTTTGATCATCAGTCCAATCTTTAATTTTAGCATTACATTCATCCATGAATTTCTGCGTAACGATACCTTTTTCAACAAGATATTTTTCATGTTCCTTTTGTTTTTCTGTATCGAACCCATAATATAATTCTTCGTCTTTCATTTTGTCTTTACCCCTTAAGTGTGAAATGGTTTTATCAATGGTCTTGATCATTTGATGAGTGCGATCAAGCCCTTGCTCAAGGATGCATTTGTGTGACTGAAG
This sequence comes from uncultured Coxiellaceae bacterium, assembly GCA_964438435.1. GTDB lineage: Bacteria > Pseudomonadota > Gammaproteobacteria > DSM-16500 > DSM-16500 > Aquicella. Next base: position 7,338 of record CAYTKY010000086.1, read on the forward strand.
CGCCTCAATTTTATCGAAATTGTCACTACTAATGATCCTTTGAATTTCATTAAGAGGAAAATTGAGTTCACGGTAAAATAATATTTGCTGCAACTGTGTATTCCCGCCTGATCCGAACGCTAATTCCTGCGACATCCGAACACCTATT
>CAYTKY010000087.1:0-7464 GCA_964438435.1 uncultured Coxiellaceae bacterium
CTGCTCTAACCAACTGAGCTATGGGCCCGCGTATAGCAAGAAACGCCAATAATATAACGATCAATCCTGTCTTGCTAGTCTTCTTTGAGAAAGATTTAAAATTGCATTAGCAATGCAATTGGTAGAATCTGAGCGTAATGTTTTATGGATCTCAGTAAATTTACTTTTTAACAATTCTACTTTTTCAGGGTGATCTAAATAATCAAGAATATGGTGTGATATTTTTTCAGGATTGGCATCCCCCTGAATTAATTCGGGAACTACTTCTTCATTAGCTAATAAATTCGGCAACCCAGCAAAAGGCGCTTTCACCAGCATTCTAACTAAACGATGCCCTAAGCGTGACATACGATAAGCGATAATCATGGGCTTTTTATAGAGCATTGTTTCAAGCGTTGCTGTACCTGATGTCACAACAACCACATCAGCAGCCGCCATCACATCTTGAGAGCGTCGCGTAAAAAATTGAAGTGGCAAATCAGGTGCGAATTGTTTATAGCATTCGTAAAATTCTTTGTAACGTTGTTCATTGACATGCGCAGTAATAAATTTTAAATGTGGTTTTTTTTGCAGTGCTAATTGCGCCGCACGTAAAAAAGGTTCTGCCATATAACGAATCTCTTGACGACGACTACCGGGAAGCAAGGCAACATAAGTCGCCTGCTCATCAATACACAAAGATCGGCGCGCAGCTATTTTATCTGGCTCTAAGGGAATTTGCTCTGCAAGCGGATGCCCCACATAATGTACGGGAATTTGAAATTGTTCATAAAATTTTGCTTCAAAGGGCAACAATGTCAGCATCAAATCCACTGCTTTTGCAATTTTATGCACACGATATCGTCGCCAAGCCCATACACTCGGACTAACATAATGTACAACGGGAATACCCGCTCGACGTAACTTCAACTCCAAACCAAGATTAAAATCAGGTGCATCAATTCCGATAAAGACATCCGGCGGATTTTGAATAAAATGATGGTACAAGTCATAACGTAATTTAATGAGATCAGGTAACCGAAATAAAGGCTCAGTTAATCCCATCACCGCCAAACGTTCGATATCAAAAAGGCTATGACAACCCGCTGCAATCATCGAAGGACCGCCGATACCCTCAATGTGCAAATCCGGGCAGCGCCCACGTAATGCCTGAATTAATTTAGCACCCAACATATCGCCGGATGCCTCGCCTGCGAGTATGCCAATTCTTTTCAACGCACAATCCCTGTCGTTGATGTTTCGATAAAATGAATAAGTCGTCGAATTTCTTGCGAGCCCATCTGTTGCAATGCTTGAATTGCGTTAGCAAGTGTTAATCCATTACGGTAAAGAATTTTATAAGCTCGGCGAAGTTCCGTCATGGTCTCCTCAGAAAAGCCATGCCGCTGCAAACCTACCGTGTTTAATCCAAAAGGTTTCGCATAATAACCCGATACTTTAACGACTGGCGGTACATCTTTGATAATCACTGAATTAGTTGCAGCAAAACTATAAGCGCCCACACGACAAAATTGAAAAACACCAGAAAACCCGCTTAAAATTGCATAATCCTCTACTTTAACGTGGCCAGCCAGCGAAGCATTATTAGCAAATACCGTATGATTACCAATCTCACAATCATGCGCAATATGCACATAAGCCATAAAAAGATTATCGTGACCAATTTTCGTTACGGCTTTATCTTGCGCTGTTCCACGATTAAAAGTACAAAATTCGCGAATAACATTGCGATCACCCATTTCTAAATATGTTTTTTCACCCTTGAATTTTAAATCCTGTGGAATTTCGCCAATCGATGCAAACTGAAAAATTTTATTATCGCGCCCCATTCGCGTTAACCCTTGAATAACAACATGCGAACCTATCCACGTTCCTTCTCCAATCTCCACATCAGGACCAATGATAGAATAAGGACCCACCTGCACATTATCTGCAATTTTTGCAGTGGGATCGATAATGGCTGTTTTATGGATAAAATGTTTCATTCAGACTTCACCTCTGTTGTCACTCTGCGAGCACTCATAAATTCAGCTGAACAAGCTAATTCATCTCCAACATATGCAAAACCCTCAAGCTTCCAAATATCTCGCTTAGAGCGAACGACATTGACTTTTAAACGAAGCTGATCGCCTGGCTCTACTACTCGACGAAAACGAGCATTGTCGATACCAGCAAAATAATAAAGCGTTCCGTCTTGAGGTGTTGAATTCGTGGACTTATATGCCAAAACACCACCGGCTTGCGCCATCGCTTCTAGAATTAAAACACCCGGCATGACAGGACGACCCGGAAAATGGCCTGTAAAAAAAGATTCATTCATCGTTACATTTTTCAATGCAACCACTGATTTTCCTTCATCAATTTCGAGCACACGATCTATCAATAAAAAAGGATATCGGTGAGGCAAATATTTTAATATTTCATGGATGTCCATCACATGCTTCATTCTTTTTTTCTCTCTCTGAATTCTTTCATTTCTGTTTCTAATGTTTTTACACGCTGCATTAAATTTTCTAAACGATGAAACCTTGCATTATTTTTACGAAATTCTTGATTCGATACGACGCCTACAATCCCTGAAGAATAAATACCGGGTTCATGAATCGATTTCGAGACCCCTGTTCCACCGGTAATCATCACTCGATCCGCAATCGTAACATGACCGGCAATCATGGAAGCACCTCCAATCATACAATGGCTTCCAATCACCGTGCTACCTGCAATACCCACACATCCTGCAATAATAGTATTCGCGCCAATTCTAACGTTATGGCCAATTTGAATTAAATTATCTAATTTCACACCATTTTCAATCACGGTATTTTCTACTGCACCACGATCAATTGAAGTATTCGCACCAATATCAACATCATCACCAATTTCTACCGTGCCTAATTGCGGCACTTTATGCCACACACCTTTTTGATTTGCAAAACCAAAACCATCACTACCAATCACTGCACCACTTTTAATTTTTGTTCGCTTTCCAATTTTAACATGATGATAAATACTAACATGCGCATCCAAGATCGCTTCTTCACTAATTTCAGCCGCATCACCCACCGTACAATGAGGCCCTATCACGACATGCGCCCCAATCGTGACATGATTTCCAATAACAGCATACGGACCAATCGTTGCGGTTGGATCAATCTGACAATTTGCACCTATAATAGCCGTTGCATCGATGCCTATTGCTATTGGTGATTCATCTACAAAATAAGTCGCGATTTTTGCATAAGTAAAATGGGGATCTTTAGAAATAATCACATTTTTCGAACATGCTGCTGCATCTGCTTCTGATAAAATCACAGCAGACGCTTGCGTGGTTGCCAAATATTTTCGATAAAGCGAATTTGTCAGGAAAGCAATCTTTCCTTCTTGTGCATGATTAATCGTGCAAACACCATCGATCAAACAATTCACATCACCTCTAATGGTGACATCTAATCCATTCACTAAATCCACTAATTTGTAAGCTTTCTTTAATTTCATGAAAAAAATTCACCGGTCATCAAAAAAAATCTCCCCCAAAAAAGGGGGAGATTTTTTTAATTTGATAATGAAAGAAAATTAATTTTTATCTTTGTCATTAAATTTCTTTGCAACATCTTTTGTCAAATCGGTACCATCACTTGCATAAATCACTGCTTGTGAATCAAGTACCAAACCAAATGATTGTGTTTTTGCAATGCTAGAAACAATACCATTTAAGTCGGTTAAAATACCTTGCATAATTTTGTTTTGCTCTTTTTGTAAATCTTGCTGATAGGCAACTACTTTTTTCACCAATTCGGCTCTGTCAGCTGCAATTTTCTTTTGAGTTGCATCTCTATCCTTTTGACTCATGGTTGGAGATTCTTTTTTAAATTTATCTAACTCATCCTGCAACGTTTTTTGCTCATCACCAATCTTGGTTTGACGATCTTTAAATTGAGCTTCTAATTTCTTGCTTAACTCAGCAACACGAGGAGATTGCTGCAACACTTGTTGCACATTCACGACAGCTACTTTAATTTGTGTCGGATCCGTTGCTGCTTGACAAACACCTGCCGCCGTTGCCAATAAAGTGACGCCAACAACCATGCCAAATTTTTTACCCATCTTTTTTACAATACTCATGATGTTCTCCAAAATATAGTAATTAAACCCTGGTTTCTTCCTTACCAATCCATCATCTGTATGCCTACTAAAATATATGCTACAGCATGGTCTAAATGATGCCATGTTTTTTAGAAATTCGCACCTAGAGAAAATTGGAATGGCTCTTCATCATCGCCGCGGATATTGGAATGACCATTACGCACATTGACGCCTTTGGCTAAACTAAGCTCAATAGGGCCAAATGGCGTGAGCCAATCTGCGCCTAAGCCAACCGAATACCGGATAGGCCCTGAATTGGTACTTAAGCCCCCATAGCCACGGTTATTAGTAGAACTGTATACATTACCTGCATCTAAAAACAAGGTCGTGCGCAAATTATCGGAGATATAATTTGGGAAAATTAAGCCAACACTCGCATCCCCCAGCATATTACCACCCAATGCTTTACCTAATGAATCACGCGGCCCCAGTGTATAGCCTTGATAACCTCTTACAGAATCGATACCACCGGCGTAATAATTTCTAAAGAAAGGAAAATCTTGCGAACCATGCAGTCCATTACCATAACCCAAATCTGCCTTAGTTAGGATGATGAATTGATCAGTTAAAGGTTGATACCACTTTGCGTGATAATTCAACATATAAAAAGTCAGCGACCCGTGAGACAATGGCGCAAACCCATCCACCGACATAACTTGCATAATTCCCTTGGTTGGAAACATTGCCTTATCACGACTGTCGCGCGAATAAGCTAAACGAATATCTGCTTCTTGAAAGCGTCGTCCATGTTGATTAACAAACGCACTAACCTGACTAGAAACATTTGCAAGATTACTGTTGAGATTAATCAAGGTATTTTGGTAAGTAACACCTGCATAGACACGGTTAAATACGCCCTGCTCCTGACCAACAGGAATGCCGTACATAACACCTAAATCATATTCATTATTCGTATAACTACCGATCACGTTGGGCGAATTACCTGGATCAACACGAGAGATAGAGAAATTAAAACTACGGCTAATCCCTTCCGGTGTGTAATAAGGATTGGTATATTCGACGCCATAGTATTGTTCAATTTTACTACGATTGAAGTTAAGACCTAATGTGTTACCCGTTCCCAGAAAGTTCTTATGATTCAATCCAGCACCAAAGATAATACCATTTAACTGCGAATAGCCTAATTTCACTGACGCTTGCGCAGCACTATCTTCTTTTACTTTATAATCGACATCGACTTGATCATCGACATCCGGCACAGGTTTTACAGACATATCAACATTTTTAATATAAGGCAATAAACTTAACCGTTGTTTCGAATTTTCAAGCTTGGAGGTTGATGCCGGTGCGGCTTCCATTTGTTCGACTTCTCGACGCAAAACGACATCGTTGGTTCGCGTATTATCAGAAAAAGTCACATGACGAACATAAGCACGCTTACCTGAATGCACATCAAAAATCAAAACTACTTCATGTGTTTGATCATTGATTTGCGGATGCAAAGAAATCGTTGCGAAAATATAACTTTTTTCTCCTAACTGACTCGTTATTTCTTTTTCTGCCTCTAATACTTTTTGTCGAGAAAAAACGGTGCCTGGTTTAATTTTAATATCTTTCATTATTTTTTCACGAGACAAAATCAATTGTCCCGTCACATCAAAACTTTTTACTGTATAAGATGAACCCTCGGAAACAACCATCGTGATATAAACAAATTTTCTATCCGGCGTGACTTCTGCTTGTGCTGATTTGACTTCAAAACGAAGATAACCATGATCTGCATAGAAATTACGTAATTTTTCTACACTTGATTCTAATTTTTCTTCTGAATAACGGTCTTTTTGTGTAAAGAAAGTAAAAAGGCCTGACGTGGTCATATCAAGCTGATCGAGTAATGTTTTTTCGTCAAAAACATGATTCCCAATAATCGTAATACGACGAATCTTCGCAACTAATCCCTCAGAAATTTCAATTTGAACCAAAACACGATTACGTGACATCGGTGCAACTTTCACTTCCACGCGCGCATTATAACGACCCAATTGATAATACTGATTCAATAAACTTTGTTTTATTTTTTCAAGCACCACAGGATTATACACTCGGCCTTCTGCGACATCTAATGTCTTCATCACTGCCGTTAATTTATCTGTTGGAATAACTGAATTACCCGTTATTTTCAGTTGACCGATAGTCGGCCTCTCGATCACATGAATAACTAATGTGCTGCCTTCTCTTGATAAATTAATACGATCAAAAAATCCTGTTTTATAAAGTGATCGAAGGATAGCGGCTGTTTTTGACGGTTGCAGTGTTTGTCCCGGCTTGATCGGCAAATAATTAAACACTGTTTCAGATGAAACACGTTGCAATCCTTGAAACTCAATTTTTCTCACGACAAATGTTTCTTGTGCCCATGCAGTTGTGAACCATTGAGATAATAATATAATCGACAAGCAGACTAACTTTTTCATTTCTTCCTCATTATCATCCTGCGCTTTGTTAGCGGTGACAAATTATCTTGGCTTTTTAGCTGAAAATCCAGTTTTAATTTGAATGATTATTTTTATCGCGACCCTAGTGACTTAGATAAGATCTTAATAGCCAACCACAGAATCCAAAAACAGGTACAGCTGCTGTAAGACTATCAATTCTGTCTAACAATCCGCCATGACCCGGAATGATCTGTCCCGAATCTTTTACATTAGCCTTACGTTTCAACATGCTTTCAAATAAATCGCCAATCACAGAAAATATCACCGTTACCCATGAAATAATCACGATCCATAGCCATGAAAAAGAAAATTCGACAGTCCATGAATAAATCAAAGCAATGGGGATTGAAAAAAGAATAGCTCCCGCCAATCCTTCCCAAGATTTTCCTGGGCTAATACGAAACGCTAATTTATGCCTGCCCCATTTTCTACCTACAAAATAAGCGGCAGAATCAGCTCCCCAGATTAGTACGAGTAAAAATAACAATTGATAGGGATTCGTTAAACGCATCGTATTGATCATGGCCCAAAAAGGCATTAAAACAAAAAATCCCATGAAGCCACGCAATGCCCTATTATTTAGAAACGATTCATAACCATACGAATAAAAAACAATGAGCAATGTCGCCATCATCCACCAAACAAATGATCCCCATAAAATCCCTAAAGTAAGAGCATTAAAAAGATCAATATCACTATCAACTAGCGGGACAATAAAAATTTTATAAAACAAAAAACAGCGTTTGGATAGGAATTGAGAGAGTAACTCTGTTTCAGCGTTTGATTTAGAAACAGCGTTTTTTTTTTTTTTTATAAGTTTTGTTTCAGTTCTCCACAAAAGAAACATGTTACCTTTGTAGAGTTA
>CAYTKY010000088.1:0-7396 GCA_964438435.1 uncultured Coxiellaceae bacterium
TATCCAATTGCATTTCATCCAGCTTTAATCCAAAGCCAAATAGTGTTTTATTGGATTCTGCAATTACAAACGGAATATACTCTTCACTTTTACAAGTAAACAAGACGCCATCACCAATTAATCCAACACGATTGACTTTGTTTTTTTCGATCATGACAATGTTGATTTTATCTGCGATCGGAGACTCTAATAACTGGCTTGCAATTTCGAATCCTGCTACACCACCTCCCACAATACAAATTGTCATGGGGTTATGACGATTCCAATGTTGTGATGGAGATAATAGAAGTTGACCACGTATCGTGCCATATTTGTCTTCGCGTAGTTTTGTTTCATTGAGAGAGTGGCCGTCTTTGCCTGCCCGAATAAATGACTGTGTTGTTTGTGTATTCCAAAACCCCATTCTTGGCCCATCTTGGTTTGCCGTTAAGCGACCCGTGCCTTCCACGGTTGGTCTTTGATGTTGATTGATAGCAGCTTGCATTAACGCCAATATTCCAACACCACCCAAGGTGCTTCGCACATCCAACGCCCTTGCTAAAATAGGATCAAGACAAACACCAGAAAAAACTTTGCCGCCACGATAAGCGCGTACACTTGCAATCCCCATTCGGGCCATAAATCCTAATAATTCTTGACGAAGTGCTTCTAGATACGTTTTGCATTTTGTTTCAAAGGCAGGATCAGTTTTTCCATTTTTACTTTGAACAAGCGGCAAGTAAGGGTTGACGATATCAACACCACCCACAGAAATGGCTTGAGCAACATCTCGGCCTGTCAGAATAGCGCCTGCTTGTAATGCTAAGGTGACATGATTTCTTAACCCTTCTTTTTGTAAGGCATCATGTATTTTTGAGCAAATGTAGTAGTGCGGAATAGGAATACGATGCTGATCATTATTTAAATCAGACAAGAGAATCATTAAATGAGGATATTGCCTTGCAAGCATCAAACCATCTTCAATAATAGCTGAAACAGTTGCGTCAAATCCTGCTAATCCTTCGTTAGCGGGAAAGGTCATGTCAATGACATGAGTATGTAATGCGACATCTTCTTTTAATGTCGTTAATTGTTTATTAGTGACAATCGGGGATTCGAGCAAGTAACCATATAACAATGGTTTATTTTTTTCATTTTTAATCGAGGGCTGTCTGCCAACGAGAGTCCATGTTGACATGTAATTTTTTTCTTCATTCACAGCCAAGGGTGGGTTTGTGACTTGCGAATATTTTCCTTTGAGTAACGCACCTATTTCTATTCGCCCTTTGGCAAGTGCTTCAATGGGTCCTTCATCGCCCATTGAAACCGTTAAATGCGGACCACCACCTTGAAATAACGGTTGCATGACGCATTTATCAAGCTCTTCACTCCAACCCGCTCTTAAGCGGCGTATTTTTAATTCTTCCTCCGACCATGAAAATGCTTGGTTGTCTTGGCTAGTATCTGATGATAACCGTTTCAAATATGAAAGCGATTTTTCATTGAGTGATTGACATAAGCCATAGGTCTTATTATTGAGATCGATTCGAAACGGAGTTGCTGGAGGTAAATTAATGATTCTTCCTTCGGCGGAATAGGGGCCCAGTTCTGAACCTAAGTACAATTTATTTTCATTATGAATACCCACACACGGTCTAAAACCATTTTTGTCTCGCACAACGATGATTTCATTTCCTATGGTGATAATGCTTGTATTGGGGCCTTCAAATGGAGTGGAGCAAAGCAGGTTGTGATAAAGAGACGAAGTTGTTTGCGAAGGATGATAAGCGTGAATCGTTGATGCAACGATTTCTTGAGGAGAGTAACCAAAAACGTAAAGCATATGTATGTAAAATGCCATGATTTTGGAATCGCTCCAGCCTTCGACTCGAATAGCTGTCAGATCAAGTTTTTCTCGAAAAATAGGATCATTTTCAAGTAAGCGAACAAGGGTGTGCAGCGCATTATTTTCACCATTGTTGGCAAGTGAAGCGAAGGGTTGAATATTTCCAACCTTGGTTTTGGTATTTGTCGCAAATCTTGCGTGATTGACACTCGCATTAGCTTTGAAATCAGGGTGTTGCATGTCTTGAAAATACTGATAAAAATGATGCTCTCTTGCCAATGTTTTATAAATGATGAAATAAGGTGACGCAGAAAGAATATGAGGTGTATTCGTCCATGTTTCAGTTTGTACTAAACATTCAAATCGCCACTGCATTTTCACGAGTAATTTATCAAAATCTTCTAAAGACAAATCAGTAGGACGCAAGATGATCCATTGCTGTAACAACGGTTCACTTTCTTTTCCTAAAAATCCAAGGAAGCTACTGTCAACAGGTACATCACGTTGTGCAACAACGTTGGGTAGCCCAATGTGTGCGATCGTATCATGAGCAATTTTAATCGCTCGTTTTAATGCAATACTTTCTTTAGGTAAAGCAATATGTATCACAGCGTATTGTTCGGGCAGTAATGGGAGAGATGAAAATTGCTTTTGAAAAAAAGTGTGCACACCATAAAATAAAATCCCGCATCCATCACCTGTATCAGGATCAATACTGGTTGCACCTCGATGTTCCATTTGCTTTAAAATATTAATCGTATCTTCCACTAACGTTCGTGATGAGTCTGGTTGTAAATCAATCAAAAGAGCGGTGCCGCAAGCGTCATTCTGTGTTGGTGTATACAGTCCGTTGTTAACAGATGGTGATGCTTGATCTTTAGGTAATAACTTAAGTGTTGCCTTTGCTGAGGGTGTTTGCTGTATTTGTTGATTTTTATCCGACGAGTGAATGGTCGGTGTTGGTATGGATTGTTTACTAGGATCTAATTTAATAACATCATTGGCGATAATCGAGTCCACTGTTTCATAAGCTAATAGCATTTCGACGGTTGGACTTTTTTGTCGCCTTGCATAGGTTTTTAATTCAGTCACAAGCCGTGCAACTTCGTCGTTTGTTAACGGTTCCGGTGAAATAACTCGGCAAGAATCAGCGAAATAACCATCATGATACATGGCGTTATAGAGCATGCGTGGCATATACACCACACCGCCAAAAAAACTCGCACCAAAATTTGGTCCCACTAAATCTTCTCTAAAATCAATCGCGGGTTTATAGTGATCTGTGTAAGGGATACGATAATGATAAGGTGACGCAACAATGGTTAATGTGCCCCCCGCCATAAAATTAGCGGCCATCTGGCCAAGCCCTTCTGTGACGACATGGGCGCCACTATTACGCACGAGTGCACGATCACCTAAAAATCGCGTATAAACGTTACCACTGGTTGCCCCATAACATGCTTGATTTCCGAAAGTGTCAGCAAAGATGGTGCCACCTGCTAGCGATTTTCCTGTGCCATCATTAGTGTGAGTCAAGTGTAATGTCACATGAGGTGGTAACAAAAAACCCGCACTTTGACCTGGTATGCCATTGAGCGTAATCGAACAAGGCTGCTCAGATAGGGCTTGTTTGAAGCGATCATCTTTTGCCGCATAGTAAGCAATTCTTGCGCCAAAAGAGAGAATATTATTTTTTACTGTTTCATTAAAAAGGGCTTTGCCGCTTTTTATCCCTAAAATAATGGCTTCTTCAAGCGCGCTTGAACCTTGATGACGAGTGATATTCGAAAAGGAAGGATACCGATTAACTGGGCGGTGGAGTAACTTTTCAAGTCCTGTTACCGGCGTGTTGGGATCAATGCCTAGTAAATGGGTGCAACCCTCTGCTTGAGAAGGATGGGTGAATCCGTAAGTTTCAAGGTAGGTTGCCATTGAAGAAGCGATTGTAAATAAGGTATTGGCCACTTTATCCGGTCGACCTTTATATCTTTCTTGGATAATCTTTTCATCGGTTGTCGCAACACCTGCTGGGCAAGTGTTTTTATGACACACGTTTGCTTTAATGCAACCACCACCACCCACTAAAATAACCGTCCCTAATTCGATGTAATTTGCACCAAGCAATAATGCCTTGAAACCATCTTCACCACTTTGTATGCCGCCACTCACGGTGAGAGTCACTTGGGTTCTTAAGCCTTCTTCAATAAGGGCTTGATGTGCTTCTGCCAGCCCGAACTCCCAAGGCAAAATAGATTCGTTGCGTTCTGTGATGGAGGCAGCGCCTGTACCGCCGGGGCCAGCAATACTAATGTTATTTGCTCCGCACTTTGCAATGCCAACAACAATGCAACCAATCTCTTCTCTCGACGTTATTTTGACAGAAATTTCTGCGGAAGGATTGGCCGCTCGTAAATCGGTAATCAATTGTTTTAAATCTTCGATAGAATAAATATCATGGTTGGGTGGAGGAGAAATTAATGTGACCCCGGGTTTTGTCAAGCGAGCATGCGCTACTTCGATCGTCACTTTATACCCAGGTAACTTACCTCCCACGCCAGGTTTGGCGCCTTGATTCACCTTAATTTGTAAACGTCTGGCATGCGCAAGGTAGTGGTGATCCATACCAAAACGACCGGAAGCGACTTGCCGTGTTCTACTTTGGTCGATGGCGCCATGACGATCTGCCAATTCGCCGCCTTCACCAGAATTTGAAATAGGTCGCCCGGTTGGGGAATGCAGAGCATCCTGAATGACATTGACTCCGGTTGCTATATCGCGATGCATTGCGTCACTAATCGAACCGAATGACATAGCACCTGTTTCCAGCACGCCCAAACAAGATTTGATTAAAGACGAAGAGCTTTCTACTTTTTGTCGTATTCCTTCAAGCTCAACCTGTGCCCAATGATGTGTGATTTTTTTCTTTGCTGTTGGGTTTGATTGCAAATGACATTTTGCTGTCAATACGGTGGGGAATGTTTTAACGGGAAAAACAAAAGAAGATGTTGTTTTAAATTTGGGTGATACAAACGGTGGGAATTGACCTCGTGTCACTATCATTTTTTATCCCTTCAAACAAAATATAAACAAAAGCTGACTTTTATCCGATTAAAAACAAAATGCTTATCGATAGGTTTTGTTGCAACTCTAAAGGCAGACTGCTAGCGTCATCTACCGGTGAAACGGGGTGGAGTCTAAACTGTGATCAGCTTTGAAGGCAAGTCTTTTGTAAAAGGTAGGGTGTAGATAGGAGCTATTTTATCCCCGTGCGTGACGATCTTTCTCACCGCTGGTAATGCCACTTTCGATAAATTTAATAATGTTAGCGGCTACATCAATCCCCGTTGTTTTTTCAATGCCTTCTAAGCCAGGGGAGGCATTGACTTCTATGATTAATGGTCCGCGATGCGAGCGAACAATATCAATCCCAGCGACATTTAAGCCAATAATGTGTGCGGCACGAATGGCCATGCTGCGTTCTTCTTCCGTGATATCAACCGGTGTTGCAATACCACCACGGTGAAGATTAGAACGAAATTCTTCCGGCGATTTGGATTGTCGTTTCATGGCGGCAACCACCTTGCCTCCAACGACGAAGCAGCGAATATCTGCGCCGCCAGCTTCTTTAATATATTCTTGAACCATGATATTCACTTTGAGGCCTAAAAAAGCTTCTAACACACTACGTGCCGCTTTCGCTGTTTCAACTAAGATGACGCCAATTCCTTGCGTACCTTCTAAAAATTTAATCACTAACGGTGTTCCACCAACCATTTTGATTAAGTCTTGAATTTCATCTAACGAATGTGCGAAACCAGTAATCGGCAAACCAATTCCTTTTTTTGAAAGTAATTGTAACGAGCGTAATTTATCGCGCGCACGTGTGATGGCAACAGAATCATTGACACAAAAAACACCCATCATTTCAAGTTGTCTGACAACGGCGGCCCCATAAAATGTGACAGAGGCTCCAATGCGCGGAATGACCGCATCATAAACTTTCAATTCACTTCCTTTGTAATGGATAGTGGGGCGTGCTGAAGTGATATTCATATAACAACGCATGGTGTCGATGATGTCCGCTTCATGACCTCGCGTCAGTGCAGCTTCCACTAAACGTTTCGTCGAATAAAGATCATGTCGCCTCGATAAAATCGCTATCTTCATTTTGTATGTGCCTTTGTGGTCATGAATGAGCGGGCTGGATTCACAATAAAGCGCTTACGTAGAGCGCTTCTCCCTAAGAGCATGCGGAAAAGCATGGTTTCTCGCTCGGTGAGAGTAATCTCAATCGACCATGTTTGTCCAGCGATAGAAATCATTGTTTCAATGACGTAACGTTCTTCTTGATGCCCGCCAGAATCAGTGACCCAACGCTTGTCTATAATGTCAGCTTGACAGGTAATAATTTCATCTGTGTTACGTTGCAACGGATGAATATCAAAGCGAATTTTATGTTTGCCATTTTCAACAAAGGGATGTAATGAAAAAGCATGAAGCGCAGAAGTGCGTGCTCCCGTGTCAATTTTTGCTTTAATTTTGGGAATGCCCAACAAGGGAAGGCTTGCCCATTCACGCCAACCGATGACAGGATATTTTTTCATCGGCTTGATTAATCTGAGGTTCTTTTCAGTAGACATAGGGTGTCTCAAAAAAATAGTATATTAATCGTAACATATTTTAATAATTTTCAGGCTGAGCAGGATTTTTTTTGTTTAAAAAGGCTATGCAACAAAAAACCAAATGTTGTCATCAGTGCCACCAATGGAAACAACCACAATAGTGCTGTGGATGCATTGAATGGTGGTTGCAATAGAATAAATTCGCCATATCGTTTAACCAAATATTTTTTAATATGATTGTCCGATTTTTTTTCAAGGATCATCGTGTAAATTTTCTGACGCAAGTCATTTGCAAGTGGGGCGTTGGAATCCGCAATGTTTTGGTTTTGACAAACCACGCATCGTATTTCTTTTGTTAGCGATTGAAAACGTGTCGCATCAGTTGTTGAAGAAAATGGATAAAGATTCATGTTGGTAGGATTTGCATAACCCATGGTTATTAAGGAAAATAATAAAAAAAATAATTTCCCTAACTGCGGTAAAAAAAAGAGAATCGATTTTTTCATGATGATGAACTGCTATTGTTTTTTATGAGTGGATACAAGGTGTGATCCCACACCTCTTGAGTAATGGCGCCTATTTGGCGATAAATGATTCTGCCTTGCGTATTCACAATAAATGTTTCGGGAGTACCATAAACACCAAGATCAATTGCCACGTCGCCAGTGGCATCATTACCAATAGCGACGTAAGGATTTCCCTTACTTTTTAGCCATTTTTTTGCTTCATCAGGATTGTCTTTGTAATCGATTCCATAAATGGGAATATGATAGTTATTTTTTATTTTCATCAAAATCGGATGTTCTATGTTGCATGCATAACACCAGGTTGCCCACACATTGAGTAAAATAAGTTGCCCTCGCAGTTGATGGGATGTGAGTGTGGAATTTTTTAATGTTTTCAGTGAGAAAACAGGTAATGGTTCACCAATCAGCGCAGAGGGTAATTC
>CAYTKY010000089.1:0-7179 GCA_964438435.1 uncultured Coxiellaceae bacterium
TATGCTTGGATTGCATTCGCCATTGTTCTTGTGGGAGGAATTAATTGGGGATTAGTCGGCTTGTTCAATGTAAATTTAATTTCTGCCTTATTTGGCGAATTATTGAGTCGATTATTATTTATTATCGTCGGTCTTTCGGCAGGTTATCTTTGCTATTTATTTTACGTCGAAAAAATAAAGAAACAACCACCCGTCGTTTAATGGAAATAATCTCGGTTCATGCACATTGATTTGATGAACCGAGATTCACTAGGTCATAGATAGCATGTCATTTTTTTTTGAATTCAGTAAAAAAATAAGCATTTTTCCTTCTGAAATTCATGTATGGTCTTCGTCGTTAGTTTTATCCAATGAAAAAACACTTCTTGGTTTGTTAAGCAAAGAAGAATGCGATCGCGCAAAACGATTTCGTTTCCCTTTACATCGACAACGTTTCATTTCTTCGCGCGCTATTCTCAGAAAAATTTTAAGTTTTTATCTGGATTGTTTACCACAACATATTGAGATCGCTTATACTGAGCACGGCAAACCTTTTCTCGCATCCACGAATAGCATTCTACAATTCAATCTTTCTCATTCAGAAAATATCGCTGTTTATGCTTTCACACTCACTCATGCCATAGGGATTGATATTGAAAAAATAAGCGAACGATCGCATGAAGCCATTGCAAAACGATTTTTTAGTCCAATAGAAAACGAAGCATTATCCGGATTATCTCCTGAAAAACAGATGGTTTACTTTTATCGAATTTGGTCACGGAAAGAAGCGTTGGTCAAAGCGATGGGGCAAGGTTTAAGTATACCCCTTTCAACTTTTTCCGTTTCTATCCACAATGATTTTGAAATCATATTATTAGAAAATGAAAAATGGTCGATTATTTCTTTGCCTATAAAAGAAGGATTTCAATCGGCACTGGCAACCAATCAACCCATTCAACACATTCAATATTGGCATTTTAATGATTGCAACCCTAGTTTAGATAACGTATACCTTCCATAATGAGATTTTCATTTGTTCAAGGAGAGATATCGCATGATTCATCAAGAATTTAAAGAAAGTTTTCTTTGTTTTTCAGAATTAATTAATCAGTTAGGTAAAACAGACAATGAACAAATCAATACATTGATAAAATCGTATATTGAACAAAACATCATGCTATTGAATGATGCTTTCTCTATTAGTATTGATCATCTTAATCGACTTAAAAATGCAGATAATGTGAACGATATTATTTGTACGCAAGCGATGTTCACCAATCAAATCAATCGACAATTAACGCTTTCAACTCAACGTTTTTTAAATGCTTCATTAGGACAACTAACCGATTACAATGAATGGTTAAAGGCACATTGCGATTTGGCGACCGATTAAGGGATAGGTTATGTCATGCCTGCATTACCAAGATGATGAATTATATATCGAAAATGTCCGCTTAAAAAACATAGCAGAAGAATATGGCACCCCTTGTTACGTTTATTCTCGTGCAGCGATTGAAGCTAATTGGCGAGCATTCGATGATGCTTTCAGTCCATTTCCTCATCGTATTTGTTATGCTGTCAAAGCAAATAGTAATCTTTCCGTCCTTTCTTTATTAGCTAATTTAAATTCAGGATTTGATATTGTTTCATTGGGTGAATTAGAACGTGTTATCGCAGCAGGTGGCGATGCTAAAAAAATTATTTTTTCAGGTGTCGGGAAAAAACATGTTGAAATTGAACGTGCGATAAAAAAAGGGATTCATTGCTTTAATATTGAATCCGAACCGGAATTAGAACGGATTAATTCGATTGCTGCTAACCTCAATAAAACAGTGAATATTGCCTTTCGTGTGAATCCACATGTTGATCCACGCACACACAATCACATCACAACGGGTTTAAAAGAAAACAAGTTTGGAATTGATATTGACGAAACACTGTCACTCGTCAGTCAATTATCTGCTTTTCCTTCGTTGAAATTAATTGGCATGGCCGCGCATATTGGATCACAAATTACTGACCTAGAACCCTTTTTACTAACCATTGACCGTTTGCTAGAAGCGTATCAAAAAATAAAAAATCAAGGTATCACATTGGAACATCTCAATATTGGCGGAGGATTAGGTATCAGTTATCACCATGAAAACCCACCGTCCATTAAAGATTATGCACGTGTTTTATGTGAAAAAATGAGGGATTTTCCGCTAGAAATAGTGACCGAACCCGGACGAGCCATCGTTGGTAACGCCGGTACTTTACTGACACAAATTGATTTTTTAAAACATAGTAAACATAAAAATTTTATTATTGTCGATGCAGGAATGAATGATTTTATTCGACCGTCCCTTTATGATGCATGGCAAAAAATAGTGCCCGTTCATTTACGAAAAGGCGAAAAAAAGCGTTACGATATTGCAGGACCCGTTTGCGAATCAGCTGATTTTCTCGGAAAAGATCGTGAATTAACAGTTTACCCAGGTGACTTATTAGCTATTGATTCAGCAGGTGCTTATGGATTTAGTATGAGTTCTAATTATAATTCACGTTGTCGTCCAGCCGAAATTTTAGTCGACAATACACGCATTTATTTGATCAGACGACGCGAAACAATCAATGAATTATTTTCGACAGAAACACTACCAAACTGGGTGAAGGTAGAATAAAAATCATTGCTATTCGATGAAGAATCACGGTGTTTTCAGCAATTCTACTAATGAATTAGACGCGCCTTTTTTCTTCGGATCAAATTGGTTATCTATTTTAAAAATGTTATGAGCAACGCCCGTTTGCTCTGATGTGATAATACTCAGTGCCACCTTGGAAATTGAGGTTGGAATGGGGACTAATGGCAAAACAGGCTTATTTTTTATTGGCTCTGATAACCCATCAATTTGTAAGAAATTAATAAATTGCATCGTGACACCATTGATAGTCACCAGTCCTGCTGCTGCATCGATAATCGCGGGAACATTAATGGTTGCGATGTCTAAACCTGTTAATGAACGGAAAATTAAGAATCCATCGAAATAAATTGGATCATTAACATAACCACTTTTTACACCCGTTAAAACAACTGAGTTGCCTGATTTTGTCGGTAAAGTGATGTAATTGTCTAGATTGTTATTACCAATTAAATTAGTCACATTCGTGAAATGAGCTACCGTGTTAGTGCCATTCATCGCCATGCCATTATTAGTTGTTGATAATTGAATACCAATTGGTGTCGTGTAATGGCTGAAGTCAAGAAGATTGGTATTGTTGAGTGATGCACCGTTTACCGTGCCCGTTACGATCGCACCATCTTGGAAGACAAATTGATTATTACTATTGCTGCCATTAATATTTTGTATGTTAATAAAATCAACGTGATTTGCACTGGCATCGCTGACCGTCCCTGCATTATTAGCATTGATTGTCCATGTTTGTGCATTACCGCTATTCAACAGAAAAGTTTTTATTCCCAAATCGCTGCCTATCACATGAAGTGAATACCCACCGCCATTTAATCCAGCATGGATAGCAATGGTGCTAGAGCCAGAACCCATGGTCGTTAATGTCGTATTGTCGCCTAACGTTAACACGCCATTAAAAATCTGGTTGCCACTCGTAGTCATGCCGCCATTATTGATATTCACATTATTAGCAATAAAATTTGATAAATTATCAATATGATTATTGATCACTGTGATACGTTGGTCGTTTAAGGAGAGAGCATGATGACGACCATCCACATTACCGCTCAACGTAATACCGTTTGCAGATAAGGTGACATTATTGTTGAGTATGACATCGCCTTGATATTGTTGTGCGCCAGTTGTTGTAATTTGTGAGCCTTGAATATCAGTAATACCACTAGCTGTTAATTCATTCGCATTAACATCACCGCCTAAAACGACATTGTTTGCATTAATCGTAAGATTATAATGGCCGCCATTAATGTGATCATTAATCCGTATATCGCCACTGCTAGAAGTTAATGTCGTATTCGCACCTAATGTCACGCTACCTGAATAAATTTGCGAACCGGTTGAATTAATCAAACCATTCCCTAAGAATAACGGGCCTAATGCTTCAAAATTCGAGATAGCATCAACGCCGCCGATCATCCCATAAAGATAAGTGGTTCCATGATTGGCTTGCACAATCAACGGATGATTCCCATTAATACTTGCATTGACATAGATATTACCAAGCAAACTTTCAAATTTAGCATCATTAATCAGTGTGATAATGCCATTTTGTGTTTGATCATATAAAGTGATAGCTGTGGTTCCGCCATAAGTAATGTTGACATTCGTTGTTAAGCTATTTAACGGTGTCACATTGCCTATTTCACCATTCATGATCATATCGCCCGCACCATTGAGTGAAAGTGAGCCTGCGCCATTAATATTATTATTTAATGTAAAGACACTACCTGCATTGACATTAATCACATCCGTTGAAGAATTTGACAATGTGATTGGGCTAGCGAAAATGACTGTACCATCAGTGGTCATATTGCCATTATTCAATGTAATCGGATTGTTATTACCAATTGTGACATTGTTTAAATTTAGCGTACCACTACTACTGGCAACAACAGACGAATAACCTAATGCTTGATTATTACTAACTCTAAAGATACTGCTTACACCACTAACCGTTGTGATACCCGCATAACTATCGAGAGCATTAAATCCCGTGTTATCACCAGACAAAATAAAAGTACCCGCATTCACATTGATATTACCACTACCACTCACACTACCGCTCATGGTCGTGGTGCCGGTATTACTAATACTGAGCGTATTGCCACTAGCTAACGTGCTGGCACCACTGAATGTGATGCTATTACTACCGCCAATGCTAGCATTGCCACCCACACTTAAAGCGTTAGTGACAGGATTACTGAGTGAAACAATAGCAGATAATGTGCCGCCATTTAATGCGAGCTGACCTGTGCCTAACGGATTAACATTATTATTATTAATTTGTAATGAACCACCAGATAACGAAAGCGTACCGCTATAACTCCCATTATTAGCGCTGAATCTAGTTGTGCCATTCGTCATCGTCATTGCACCGGAACCACTTAATGCACCATTGAAGTTTACGATGCCGCTGTCACTAATGGTTAACGTACCACTGCTTAATACACCCGTTGGTAGTGTTATATTATTACTACCACCAATCGTTGCATTACCGCCGACAGCAAAGCTACTGTTAGCAAGCACGGTTGTAACGGAAGCATCTAATGTGCCGCCATTTAAATTCAATACACCACTACCAAATGGGTTACTGGCATGCCCAGCACGTAATGTCCCATTCGATAATCTGATATCACCACTATACGTATTATTTGCACCACCACTGGCCATAATGACCGTGCCACTTCCACTCACTGTTAAGGTATCACTGCCACTTAAGAGACTGCTGCTACCAATCGTTAATATGCCGCTGGTATTTAAGGTATTATTACCCGTTAATGTGATCACACCGGTTAGCGCATTGGTGCCACTGCTAGTGAATGTGGCATCAATCAAGTTGATTTCATTTGCAAAATTTGCACCTAAACTACCCGCAATATTAAATGTACTATTCGTATTGACATTCACTGTACTAGAACCTAATGCTGTTGCATTAGAAGAAACACTTAATGTCCCTTCATCAACATTCATCGTGCCAGTAAAGCTCGTATTATTACCAGAAATAAGCAAAGTGCCTGTACCGATTTTGCTAAGACTTGAGTTATTAATGAGATCCCCTGAAATAGTGAGTGAATTATTTGTATTATTAACATTAATAATGGAGGATCCATTAACGGTCACACTACCATTAATAGCATTAGTACCACCTGAATTATTATCAATTAATGTACTGCCGTCATTGAGAATAATTGAGTTTGATAATACTAATGAAGTACCGTTCAAAATCATCGTCGCATTATTAGGCGCATTTAATGTGACTGTGCTACTACCTAATGCGGTGCTGCTATCAACTTGAATTCGACCGCCATAAATATTGAAATCACCAGTAAAGCTATTATTGCCAGAGAGAGCAATAGTTCCTAATCCAATTTTATTAATTGTGACACCGGTACCACTGATTGCACCTGATAGTGAAAGCTTATCATCTGATGGATTGGCAACAATCAATGTAACTGTGCCGTTCAATGTCACATTACCACTTAAAGAAGAAGTATTATTCGACACGTTTTCAAGAAGATAACTATTATCATCAAAAGTTAAGTTATTAGCGACATTTAATGAATTACCTGTCAAGACAAGCGCAGCACTCTGTCCAATCGTTGCGGTTGCAGATGAATGACCTAATGCACTGCTATGTTGAATATTAATAACACCGGCATCGATGAAAGAAGTACCCGTAAAAGTATTTGCATTAGTTAATGTTAAAACACCTGCCTCTTGTTTATGTAATTCGATGCTACTTCCACTTAATATGCCAGATAATGTATCTTGACCAGCAATATTAAAATAGTTTGTGCCCGTCATAAGAATGTTGCCACTAAAAGTGTTATTACTACCATAATTAAAATCAGAAACTGATGCATTATTTAAGTTTAATGCATTACTCAATGTTGACGAATTACTTAACAAGGTAATATCTAGTGTTGCCGAATTTACATTAATTTGTCCACCGCTTAAAGTATCGCTACTTCCGATACTTAATGTACCGGCATTAATTGTTGTTGTACCACTGTAAGTATTTGAACTTAACAACGTGAGCACACCGCTGCCTGTCTTGATTAAATTACCCGTTCCACTAATGACATTGTTAATAGTTACATCATCATTGCGATTAAATGTTAAGGTTCCATTATTAACAACGCTTCCAGCGCCTAATGCACCGCTACTTCCACCGTTACCGACTTGCAAAGTTCCGCTACTAATTGTCGTTGTGCCACTGTAGGTATTATCAGCCGCTAAAATCAAACTGCCCGTACCTAATTGACTCAAACCACCCGTGCCACTCAACACACCACTGATGGTCACATTATCACTTCGATTAAATGCTAATGTTCCACTATTCGAAATCGAACCCGTGCCTATCGTCCCACTCGTGCCTCCATTACCCACTTGCAACGTCGAACCATTAGCAATCGTCGTACTACCACTGTAGGTATTATTCGCTGCTAATATGAGACTGCCCGTACCTAATTGACTCAAACCACCCGTGCCACTCAACACACCACTGATG
>CAYTKY010000089.1:7279-7385 GCA_964438435.1 uncultured Coxiellaceae bacterium
TAGCAATCGTCGTACTACCACTGTAGGTATTATTCGCTGCTAATATGAGACTGCCACTCCCTTGTTTCGTCACACTACCACTGCCTGAGATCACACCCGCATACGT
>CAYTKY010000090.1:0-7141 GCA_964438435.1 uncultured Coxiellaceae bacterium
CCGTGCGGGACGACACCGAGCCTTGTGTTATCAATGGGTTAACCGAACCTATACACATTTTCACCGCCGCTTCAGCCTGTAGCAAATATGTAGCAGACAACCTCTCTGCCGCACCTCTAAGATGGTCACTACTCAAGTGAGCGTATCGCAACACCATCTCAAAGCTAGACCATCCTCCAAGTTGCTGGAGCTCTTGTAACGATGTTCCATTTTGCACATGCCATCAAGCCCAAGTATGTCGAAGATCATGCCATTTAATATTGCGCATGTTAACGGACAGAGGGACGGAATATTGTGGCAAGGTAGAACAGCATGATTATGATCTTTGTTTAGCCGTCCCCGAAAAACTTCTCCGAGCGCTTAAAAAGCAGGGTTTTTCAGCGACGACTACTTAATGTTTTTTATCTACAACTAAAGCAAAAAACAAACCCGTTTTTCTTTGAGCAGCTGCACATTACGAAGTTAATGGTTTAAATTGTGAAAAAACATCTCCCACAAAGTCAGTGTTATTTTGCAAATCAAGCTTCATGATAGGTGCGCCCGGTTCGAGATTGAATTCGTCTAATTTCACCCAAAAAATATTAAATCGCATAGAGGAATTAAAGTAATACACTCGATTTGTTAGGTCTGATACGGTTCGCCAAATTGATTCTGAAAATTCTTCACGTTCTGGCGACACTCTGCCATACGGCTGCCCAGCATTCTGCAGAATGCTTAATAATTTAAAAATAGCTTCGCGATCAAATTTAGAAGCTGACATATGGTCAAGGTAATAAGAAGCGCGCACAAATCTGTCTTGAGAATAAGTTGTGCCTGGCAATGGCTTATCACCGCCCATGCCCGCGTATAATTTTACATTTTCTAGTTGTTTATCATAAGTTGGTTGATTAGTTACAACAGTGTATTTTTTATCATGATAGATAACCCGCCTACCATTCACATATTCAATGATAGCAGAATCACCCGTTGCATCTTCAAGTGCTAAATGCATTTGTATTTTATCAAAACGAGGGTCATCAAATGTGACAATTTGAAAAGGATGGGATTGAGTATATTGCACAGCTTCATTTACAGTCTGGAAATTATCCAAATAAAACTGCGCCCAAAAATCGATATTTAATCCCGGCATATTATCATTACGCACACCGTAATCAGAACCTTTAAGCCCTAACAGATGCACAGCTAGGCCACGCTCATTCATGCCGTTTGAAGGTTCTGGGATGCCGTACACCGTAGCAAAAACACTACCATATTTTGATGTCCATTCGAGCGCGCGACCGCTGACTTTGGCAATTCTATTTTGTCCTCGCGGAGAGACGACTAAATCCGTGCGCATATCGTCAGGCCAATCCATGTTATTCCCAACCAAAACAGAACCATTTGTTTTCGTAAACAATACGCGCGTACAAGCAACAGATGATGTTAGAAATATATTCGATAAAATTAAACTAAGTGAAGTAAGCGAGATAAATAATAATTTTTTAGGAAATTTTTCGGATAAATTAGCGAGCAATTTGGGATGGATGTTCAAACCATCAAGAAAACCTTGTGTTGCTCGCAATAACAAGTGAAATAGTGTACGAATCGTTACTGCTAATTCAATATAAGCATCGCTGTAGACAAATGAGCGACCACGTTTTTTATTTTGATGAGACTTCTGATACCATCTATTTATAACATCTTCTGAAAACCAGATAGTTAAATTACAATAATTAATTAAACTACGATTGCAATTCTTCCACTTTCGTATTCCATACACTATCTTCTTTCCCATAAGAGAGGGCCTCCTTATTTTATTGCACTTTCCACAGAACCAATCCTACAACAAGCGCGATTATAGCGTGGTTGCGCAAATAGTCGATAAAAATGAACGAGATAAGTAGGGACTTCTTGTAGGATTCGTTTTGCCGACCAATCCACACAAGGAAGTCCCACTTATGGCAAAGAAGATAGCGTATCGCGTTCGCAATTGGAAGGATTACAATCGTAGTTTAATTAATCGCGGCAATTTAATGATTTTATTTTCAGAAGATGCGATAAAAAGTTGGTATCAAAAACCACGGAAAAACAAAAAGCGTGGTCGTTCTTTTATTTACTGTGTTGCCAGCTCTATTGTTAACACAAAAAAATATTAGCAATTAATAAATACCTGGGATCAACATCGGAAAAACAGCATCGCCTGGGTGAAACATTAATGAAAAAACAATCTGTTTTAGAAAGAATCGCAACAATGATTCATGGTATTGCATCGTTTTTCACACGCGTCTCTTCTAATTTGAGTACTTTCTTTCAATTAAAAAATAGTTATGAATTGCCCGCTATCGAAGAAAAAAAGGTCCCTAAAACAGAATCTATCTAACTACCCCAACCTCAACTTTTTTTCATTTATTTTCTCGCGGAGCCTGTTGCCAGCCACCCGAAGCTTCGCTACTATTCTCGCTGCATAATTTGAAATAGTCTTATCAGGGAATTTTCGATAGAGAGGATCGCTCCATGGCCACACCACGACTCGATGAATTGAAAAAATCACACGACGCCCTCAATCAACTTAGAGAAGAAAAATGGGCCATAGAAAAAGAATTATATCTATTAACCTATCAATTCCCCGATCAATTTAGATCAATAAAAAAAATGGATTTCGAAGAAATTATTAAAATATTTTCTACTATTTTTGAAAATCATTTCTTTGGTCACAAAACACCCCTCCCGGCAAGAGGAGAAATTTTTAAAAGTGAATTTTACGCCCTCAAAGAAAAATATAATAAATTATTAAAAAAAATTGAAGCAAAAACCAAATCATTCGACAATCGAAATGAAAAAATACGGGACGAGAAAACCAACAAAACATTAATGGAAATTAGAAATGAAATCTCATTCATCGAAGAAAACAGTGATCAAAAAATTGAAACCATATCAACTCTCAGCGAAAAACTTTCATTAAAAATAATAATCTTAATTTTACACGAAATCCAATCGATTCATCACAATCAATTTATAGAAAATGACAAAAAGATATTTATCCAACAACAAATCCATTGGCGATTAAACGAGAGAAATGACTTAATCAAAACGCTTTCCAAAAAAATAGAAGAATTAATTAAAAGCGATCACGAATTAATAGAGAAAACTTTCAATCAAGCAAAAAATTTGTTTTTAAACCATCTCCATGAAAGTTATTTCAAGACCTATATCTTTAATGATTATTACTTCAAACGATCAATAGAAACATATGAATTTATCGATGACGTGCAAATGGGCAGCCTTTCCGCTAGACTTTCATTCGGAACAAAAAATCCGCAAGTTATTTTAAATTTACTTCGGGTTATTTCTTTTGCTGCAAATGAAATAACCATCACACCAGAGCTATATGAGAAATTTGAAGAATTAAGTAGTTACTTACAAGGCTTATGGAAATCCACCTTTCGCCAAATTCCTGACTTTTTAAAAACAGAGAATGACGATCAGATTGAAATATCGCCATTGGCCAATGACTATATTCGTGACGCCGATGACAGAAGCTTAAATTCTCATAAATTCCCATTAACAAAAACCAAATTAGCGCACGAACACATACTGCATTATGAAACAATCAATCATCATTTGGAAATTTTCAAGCTGGCCCAAAAAACAAAAAATGAGGCTGCACTCATAAAACAACCACCCGCCGTCAAAAACAACCTTGAAATCAACTTAACTGATGACATGACTACCTCTTTAAGAGATCAAGTTGAAAAAGATACGCCTCTTTTTATTGCTGATCAAACAATCCGCCCCCAATCACCTCCAATGACCACACCTCTGTCACGTTTTTCATTGTTGAATGAATTCAACAATGAAAAAGAAACAAAATCAGAGGAAAATTTATTCCTTACATTCTCAATGATTAGCCAAGTGAAAGCAGCAACTGATCCCAATCAAAAATATTCCTTACTGCGAGCTTATCTCGACAAATATGCCTTAACTACGGTACAGAATTTATTGATTCGACGCAAAAAAGGTGCGTTTCTAGCACAACTTGATGATTATCTCGAAGAATCCCCACTACCTCATTTCATCCCTTTTAGTGACACCCATGCGATTTCTAGCGTCCATGATGCCATCGTTAAAAATAGTGCCGCAAGTACCGATGGTCACTTCTATCTTACGCAATTGTGTGAGCTGCAAAGACAGTTAAGAAATAATCATCTATTGCAGAGTGGAAATTTTCTTTCTCTCTTAACAGAACATTTAGATGAACTAACTGAGTGTCTCTATCAAGATTTAGCAACGCAGCTTGACCCGACAGAATATGCGAAGCTAAACGCGCAAACCAGCATGCATTTCACATAAAGCGAATTGCGCTCATTTTACTTGATAAAATTTGATTTAATGTGCTCCTTTCAACATCTTTTTATCGATCGTTTTTTATGTTTTATTCGAATTAAATCAATAAGTAACAAAAGAAATCATATTTCATTAATAAATGAGTGTTACTATGGCGCGTTATTTGCCATAAAAAACGATGCAGTTGGAAAAGCTTAAAAAAACCAAACGAGCCGCTCATCATGCCTGTTATTTCAAAAAAAAGCTTAAGAAAAGCGCTGGGATTGTCTCCCCAAAAAGCACCTTCCTCTCGTATTAATTACCGGATAACGGGGCCCGATGCCTACTTAGACGAATGGCTTTATTTCATGGAAGGGAATAAGCATTGTTGGCGCTCACGCGAATCATCACTTCAAACAGAAGAACCTTGCTTTATTTTTTGCTGGAATTTTTCCGATCAACAAGGCGCACCCGATTCGATGGATCTAGCCATCATGGCTGCTATTTTCAAATATTCCCAAAAAATATTCGGCTGGCGTGGGCCACATCAACGTTTCTCAGAAAATCAACCCTTCACCGATGTTCACGAATACTGGAAAAATCGCGATCAAATTTTTGCTGCAAAAAAACAAGATGTAGAAATAACCTTAGCGCAACAAGGAATATCAACAAAAAACATACTTATTCTTGATTATACTGCCTTTCAAAAACTTCGCTTAAGCTTATCTGATGACGCAAAAATTCGACTAGAGATCACACATCACCCCGATGAACTACAAGAAGAATACCTTACATTAGAGAAAAAAGAAGACTTCATCAAACTAAATCAGTCCATTGATTTGAATACGATCAGCGGATTAAATATTTTATCAATGTCCTCTGAAATAGCACAAACAATCATCGAAAATTACCCGAATATTCGATACGTTCGATTAAAAAAATCACCGACGCCTGATTTACAAAAAAAATTATCTCAATTGATACTCACTTGCAAAGAAACAAAACTCCCTGTCATTTTCAGAATGAACACCGTAATCAACTCACAAACAATCGAAAATGAGCTAGGGAAAAATCCGTTTGTTAAAATCAGCACATTTAAAATGTGCACCTTTCAGGACCCAATCCATTTTCATGATTTTTTACCTCATGTAGAAAAAATCACCCTCTATGATTGCAACAATTGGAATCTGATTGATTTCTCGAATCTTCCTTATTCAAAAATAATCGACATTAAATACAAACAAAATAAAATAGTTTCATTAAAAAATGAAGATGAAAATAAAAAAAATATCGTATTGTTTAAAGGTATACAGGTAGAAAATTTTGAATTATCGGACCCCAGCATTAAAAATATTTCTTTTTCTAACGATACAGCTATTAAAGAATTATCCATTCAAAATACACCGCAGTTACAGTCACTCCACCTACCCAAACAGGTTGAAACGATAACGATAGAACATTGTGAAAACTTAAGTCATTTAATTATTCCAGATGAAATGACAGCCAAAGAAATGTTCTTCCGTGAATTAAAAAATATTCATTCTTTCAATTTAAGTCATGCCCCGAATTTAAAAAAACTTGAGCTGGCCATTCAACCCAACCAAATCTCACTAAATGACCTTCCAAATCTTAATGAGTTAATGCTAGATTTATCTTTTAAAAAAACATTCTTAACTATCAAAAACACACCCTCTTTAGTTAACTTAACGTTATCAACCCCCGACATTGGGGCGCTGGCTCACTTCAAAAACATCAGCCTCACTCATTTATCTTTGGAATCCATCACGTCAGAAAAATTAATCATCGATTTTTCTGACCTTCACTTAACTGACCTTCAATCATTATCCTTGAATTGCGATGAAACGGTTAAATATATTGAATTAAAAAATGCTTCAAAATTAAAATCCCTAACTCTCTTTGGTAAAATGATTGAAAATTTTATTTTCGATGATCTATCTTTCTTAGAAACCATTAATCTAAAAACTCATTCACTAACCAACATAAACCTCACATCCTGCAATTCACTCAACCATATTCATTTAACTTTCTGTTTAAAACTATCTCATTTAGAATTGCCAAACAAAAAATTTTCGACATTTGAAATCAACAGTAGTAGGCATATTTTATTTCCATCAAACATCATTAAAAATATAAAAACCAACCGCCTATTTTTGAATTTTCCATTCGAAAATATGGACGCTCTACTACCGAAACACGATGATATTGAAGAATTCCAATGCTCACTTCATACGATTACCCACATTGATATATTAGAAAAAATGGGTTTTAAAAAAATAACCTCTTTAACCTGCGCAATAAAAGCTACCATCATCGATACCGACTTTAGCTTTGCCCCTCATCTAACTGAATTAGATCTGCATGGTGAAGACACAGAAGATTTGACTATAAAAAACCACCCAGCTTTAAAAAAAATAAACATCCAGGATAACTTTTTCTTATCTGTCATAAAAATTGACAACTTACCCTCGATAAAAAGCTTAGATTTTTCAAAAATCAACTCGATTGAAAGTATCTCTATAAAAAACTGCTCCTCCTTCGAAGAATTGATTCTTGATTTTTTGCCAAAAAGCAACTTAAAGCATCTATCATTATTTAATTTAAACAATTTCAACAAATTGATTTTAAATTTTGAACATTTACAAAACCTTGAAACGATCAACATTACCGAATGCAAAAAAATAAAACAAATTCATCTTTCATGCCTGGAACGTTTATCCTCCCTCACTTTAAAAAACTTACCTCAATTAGAGGAATTAGTCATTAATAACAACGAATCATTATCTGAATTACTATTAGAAAATCTCACCTCACTAAGATC
>CAYTKY010000091.1:0-6945 GCA_964438435.1 uncultured Coxiellaceae bacterium
GCTTCAACCCGCAAAAAACGCGGGTTTCGCAATGACGCCGGGTGAGTAGTTACTATTTTTTTAACAGAGCCGGTCCAATGTTAGGAGCTGCTAAAAAAACAGAAGAAGACAGCGCTGAAGAGATAAAAAAATGTTTAAGAGTTTTCATATGACATCGTCCACCATGTCATTATAAAAACCAACCATTTTTTAAATTTAATGACTCTTCTATTGCACACTCATGTATGTTTTGGCCTCTTGCTCAAGCAGCGCTTTACGTTCTTGATCAGTGAGCTTCTCGGGTTGTAGAAGTATGAAAACTTTATTGATCGTACCAGTAAATGCGAACGGCATCTTTTTCTCATAATCCAGCACAACCGGCGTTCCAGTGTCTGCACCTATATCGAATGTTTCATCCAGAGAAAATCGCGCCATAACAGTATGATCAATGCGACCCTCTCCCGCTTGTTTACCATCTATAAATAACGTTGCTGTCGCTGCTTTGCCAAGACCACCGCCATCGTATTTAAACATTAACCGAATAGCATGATTACCTGATGTCAATGTGATATGTGATTTCACAATATATTTATGCTTTTTTTGATTTGAATAAGCATAAGCAAACTCAGGCTTGTTGTTTACAACATACAGGCTCCAACCTCCAAAATTTCCACCCATTGTTGCAATAACACCTTCCGCTCCCGTTTTAGGAATGGTGACAGCCGCATCTAACACCCAAGATTGATTTTTGAAATTGGGCGCAGATCCTTCAGGAATTCGAATCTGTCCCTGGTAGAAAGTAAACTCAGTACGGCCACTTGTTAAGCTCGGACGAATAGACGGATCGACGCGAGACGCAAAAGATGAATCCAATGGATATACATTATATTTTTTGGCTTCAATATCAAATGCAGATTGCAATTCCTTCAATTTATCGGGGTATTTATCTACCAGATTAACTGCTTGAGAATTATCTTCATTAACATTGTAGAGCTCCCATTTGAAATCTTCTGGATTAGGTTCAGATCCACTTGTTATCCAGGGTAATCGTAATGGTGTAGTACTTGCGATCCACCCATCTTTGTAAATCGCTCTATTGGCGACAAGTTCAAAATATTGAACATTGTGTCTGGTTGGTACATTCGCATTTGCTTTATCAAACGTGTAAACCATACTAGTGCCGTCTATTGGTTTTTGCTCTGCACCATAGATGACTTTAGGTGTCGTGATGCCGATAGCTTCATATAACGTTGGCACAATATCAATGATTGATGAAAATTGTCTGCGAATACCCCCT
Organism: uncultured Coxiellaceae bacterium; assembly: GCA_964438435.1. Lineage (GTDB taxonomy): Bacteria > Pseudomonadota > Gammaproteobacteria > DSM-16500 > DSM-16500 > Aquicella. The sequence continues at coordinate 1,277 of CAYTKY010000091.1, forward strand.
TTGTCTGTAATCTGTTTTGGCCAAACGATGACAAGGCCATTTCGCGTGCCACCAAAATGTGAGGCTACTTGTTTTGTCCATTGCATAGGCGCATCCATTGCATGCGCCCATCCAACGGGATAGTGATTATAAGTGTGAGGCCCGCCTAACTCATTCATCATAGACATGAGATAGGGGATGGTTTCAACAACACCATTTCCGGCTGTTGCTACTTCATTCGTTGTTCCTTGCAGCGTACCTTCAGCGCTTGCCCCATTGTCACCCATCATATAAACAACAATGGTATTATTAAGCTGCCCAGATTGGCGAAGTTCATCAATCACTCTACCAATCTGGTAATCTGTGTGTGAAAGCGTACCAGCGTATACTTCCATCATGTGTGCATATAGCTTCTTCTGGTCCGGCGTCAACGAATCCCATGCGGGGATTTCATCCGGCCTCTTTGACAATTTTGTGTTAGGCGGTAGAATGCCTAGTTTAATTTGCCTCGCGAGTGTTTCTTCACGAATTTTATCCCAACCTTTATCAAACTGACCTTTGTATTTTGCTATCCATTCCTTAGGCGCATGATGTGGCGCATGCGGTGTTCCAGTTGCATAGTACAAAAGCCATGGCTTATTGGGTGCAAGTGAGTGTTGCAAGCGTAGCCAGGCAATCGCACGATCCGCCATGATCTGATCAAAATGCGTTAACTTTCCACCTGATTGCTGCTCAAGTTCAATCGGTTTATTATTTTCAAATGCTGCCGTGTGCCATTGATCTGAATCACCACCGATAAAGCCGAAGAAATAATCGAACCCTAATGAGTTAGGCCACAAATCAAAGGGTCCCACCTGACTGGACATCCAATCTGGAATATTATGCATTTTCCCAAACCATGCCGTACTGTAACCATTTGCACGCAATGTCTGAGCTACCGTGCCACAACTTGGTGGAATAAGAGAATTATAGCCAGGATAACCTGTTGCCATTTCAGTAATCACGCCACTGGCACAAGAATGATGATTGCGGCCAGTAATGAGCGCTGCGCGCGTTGGAGAACATAATGCGGTCGTATGAAACATCGTGTAACGAAGACCTTCATTTGCTTCTTTCTGGAAAGTGGGTGTTTGAACCGGACCGCCAAATGGACTTGAGGCACCAAAACCGACATCATCCGTCAAAATCAATAAAACATTAGGTGCATTTTTTGGCGGCTGCACCGCTTTAGGAAAATCTGGTTTAGATTCCTTGGCTATCGTTTTAATAACGCCATTAAACGGAGCCTGAGGATAAGGCAATACACTACCCTTTGTTGTATTTGATTCATCAGCTATGACTGAAAAACAAACTAATGACAAAATGATTGCCGTAAGAAGGCGCCTCATGTTTAATTCCCCTAATCCCTTATAAGAGAAAATCAACTTTTTTATTTTATCAGATTTTTCAACTGGAGTTTACAGGACAGTGTATATGTTAATACGGACGCCAAATAAAATATTGATTACTTCTTTTGTATTGCTCAACCTGTGGTCTAACATAACGTATAGCTCCACAAAAAATCCGATAAAATGCTCGTGTGATAAAATCCCAAGTCGTTTTACTGTCAGCGTGAAGGATGCGCCTGTTGGTATGGCAAAGATTCCTGCCGGCACATTGATGATGGGAGGCGACAATGATCAAGCAAAACCCGATGAATTTCCGAAACACAAGGTCACCATCAACACGTTTTGGATGGATAAAACTCAAGTGACGAATGCGCAGTTTAAAAAATTTGTTACTGCAACACATTACGTTACAACAGCGGAAAAAAAACCTAATTGGGAAGCGTTAAAAAAACAGCTGCCACCAGATACAGCGCGCCCTGATGACAGCTTACTGGTACCTGCCTCCCTCCTTTTCACTCCAACAAGTAAGCCTGTCCCGCTGAATGATGTATCTCAGTGGTGGACTTGGGCACCAGAGACAAACTGGCGCCATCCTCGCGGACCCCAAAGCAGCATTGAAGGCGAAACTCACCCTGTTGTTCATGTCTCCTGGGAAGATGCTAATGCTTATTGTCATTGGCAAGGCAAGCGATTACCCACTGAAGCCGAGTGGGAGTGGGCTGCTCGTGGAGGTCTGGTGAATAAGATTTATCCTTGGGGTAATGAATCAATTGATAAGGGAAAAGTAAAAGCAAATACATGGCAAGGGCAGTTCCCTTATTTAAATACGATGCGCGATAAATATTATTATACGTCCCCTGTTGGCTCCTTCCCCGCAAATGGCTATGGATTATTTGATATGGCTGGCAATGTGTGGGAATGGGTTTCGGATTGGTATGATTACAATTACTACGCAACCATCAAAGATGGTGCAACCAATCCTCAAGGCCCACTTAAAAGTGATGACCCAGATGAACCAACAACACAGAAAAAAACAATCCGTGGTGGCTCATTTTTATGTAATGAAAGTTACTGCTCTGGTTATCGAGTCGCCGCAAGAATGAAAACGTCGCCCGATACAAGCATGGAGCATCTTGGATTTCGCTGTGCAAAAACCGAAGCAGTGGCTTAGCGGTAAAACTAGAAATTGATACCCCCTCAAAAAAGACTTACCATTATTCAAGAATTTATTTTTTATCGTCATTGTCGCTTAAAGGAATAAGACATTGAATAGTGAAACTAACAAACTTAAGTTAGTACGATTAGGAATAGATACACAAAACGAATTTATTATTTACATGCATGCTAATTGTTTTGTTTGTAAATCAGAAGGGTTTGAAGCTGAAACACAAATTATTGTTACCTTAAATCACCTTTCTATCGTAGCCACTCTCAATATTATTAAATCCGATATATTAACTAGCCAGGAAGCCAGCTTGTCAGAAAGTGCATGGGTGCGAATCGGTGCAAAAGAAGGCGATTTTATCACTCTGTCACACCTTAAACCCGTTACATCATTGAGATACATTCGCTCTAAAATTTATGGAAATGAGATTAATGCGCAAGAGTTTCAAGAAATCATCACCGATGTGATTGCTGGAAAATATTCAAATATACATTTGGCCAGCTTCATAACGGCTTGTTCTAAAGATAATTTAAGTATCAAAGAAATAATCGATCTGACACAAGCGATGATACAAAGCGGAGAACGTTTAATCTGGGATTATCCTTGTGTGATGGATAAACACAGTGTTGGCGGCATACCTGGCAATAGGACAACGCCTATTGTTGTTGCTATCGTTGCTGCCGCAGGCCTGATTATCCCCAAAACATCCTCAAGAGCTATTACCTCACCTGCGGGTACGGCAGACACCATTGAAACAATGACTACTGTAAATTTAAGCGCTTCAAAAATGAGAGACGTTGTTAATAAAGAAGGAGGATGTTTTGCGTGGGGTGGTGCCGTTAATTTAAGCCCAGCTGATGATATGATCATTCGTGTAGAACGTTCTTTAGACCTTGATCCTGAAGGTCAAATGGTAGCATCTGTTTTATCTAAAAAATCCGCTGCCGGCGCTACACATGTTTTAATCGACATGCCAGTCGGACCTACCTCAAAAATTCGCTCTGAAGTTATGTTTTTAAAATTAGAAAATTATTTTGAAATAGTTGGAAAAGCCATTGGACTGAATGTAAAAGTACTTAAAACAGCAGGCATTCAACCTTTGGGCAAAGGCATAGGACCTGCTCTTGAAGCGAAAGACGTATTAGCTATTCTACGCAATGAAAAAGATGCTCCTTCCGATTTAAAAAATAAATCAATTGAAATTGCTGCTTGTATATTAGAAGTGGGGAAAAAAATATCGAGGAAAGAAGGATTCGTCTTAGCTAAACGTATTTTAGAAAACAACACAGCGTTTAAAAAATTCATTTCTATTTGTGAAGCTCAAGGTGGTTTTCATGAGCCAGGTACGGCTGCCTATACCCATGATATTGTTGCAGCACATCATGGAATGATTACTGAGATCGACAACCGAAATCTTGCGACAATTGCAAAATTAGCGGGGGCACCCCACGATCCGGCGGCAGGTATTGAATTTTTTGTAAAGCAAGGAATGAACGTTGAAATTGGTCAACTCTTATTTCGAATTCATGCTGAAACAAAAGGTGAATTAGCCTATTCTTTAAGCTTCGCGCAATCAATGCCAACTATTGTGAAAATTGACCGGGCAATGTCATGAAAAATCACATTCTATTTTCACTGCCTGGCAATCAACCATTAACAACCGCGTTAGCTAATAAATTGAAAATTAAAATTGGCACGCTAGAGATGCGCGATTTTCCTGATGGTGAATCTTACATCCGCATTGATTCTGATGTTAAAAATAAAATCGTGATACTCATTTGTGAATTAGATCATCCAAATAATAAAATATTACCACTTCTCTTTACTGCAAAAACAATAAAAGAATTAGGCGCAAAGAAAATTTATTTAGTATCGCCCTATCTTCCTTATATGCGTCAAGATAAGAGGTTCAAGCCAGGCGAAGCTATCACTTCAGTTATATTTGCGAATGTTCTTTCGAGCTTAATCGATACGTTAATTACGATTGATCCTCATCTTCATAGAATTAAGAATCTCACAGAAATTTATTCTATTGATTCAATTTCAGTATTGCATTCCACCACAATCATTGCTGAATGGATTCGCAATAATATTAATATGCCTTACCTGATTGGCCCGGATGAAGAAAGTGAGCAATGGGTCAATGATGTTGCAAAGCTTGCATCGGCTCCCTATGCCATTATTAAAAAAATCCGCTATGGAGATAGGAAAGTTACTGTTTCTGTTCCTGATATTAAAGACAAAAATAAAACGCCTGTCTTAATAGATGATATTATTTCGACCGGAACGAGTATGCTTGCTTCGATCCAACAATTATTAAAAAAAGGATTTAAAAACCCTGTTTGCATTTGTGTTCATGCATTATTTAATAAAGAAATTGCTACTAATTTATTAAGCGCTGGCGTACAAAAAATCGTAACTTGCAACACAATACCAAACGAATTTAGCCAAATGGATATCACTGATTTGATCAGTGAAGAAATGATTCGCTTAAACATTATGATAAAAAAGGGGAAAAATTTTCTATGGTGATTTCTGGGCTACCGTATACAGTATATTTTGTATTGAAGTATTCGAAATCACTATCAATCTCCGCTTTTACTTCAAGTGTTAACCGGTTCAGGACCCAGCTCCAACTCCTTGAATAGCTCTTGCTATCAGTATTATTGAAATGGAATTCGTATTGTTTTCTCGATATACTATACTAACGATGAGTTTCGAGAAGCAATAAGGATCGGTTTTAAATGCCAACCATTAGTATGTTTTACGGTATTGTGATCGGTATGTTTTTTAATGATCATGCACCGCCTCATTTTCATGCGAAGTATGCAGAGTTTAAAGGGACAATAGATATTGGAAAATTAGAAATGATAGAAGGTGATTTACCTAGGCGTGCATTGCTGCTTATCCTGGATTGGGCGGCGATTCATCAGTCTGAGTTGCTCGAAGATTGGCAGTTATGTCAAGAAAAGCAGATCCCTAAAAAAATTGAACCACTTAAATAAGAGGTATTTGTTATGTATTGGGACGTGACGGAAGTTAAAGCTGAAGGCCAACTGACACTATCAGTACGATTTACTGATGGCGTCGCTGGGAAAGTTCGATTCTTGCCAAGCCATCTCACCGGCGTATTTACC
>CAYTKY010000092.1:0-6871 GCA_964438435.1 uncultured Coxiellaceae bacterium
AGAAGAGCTGATGGTTCGTCAATTCGATTTGATGAAAATGCAGTGGTCTTATTGAACGCTCAGTTGCAGCCAATTGGCACGCGTGTTTTCGGCCCAATCACAAGAGAGCTTCGTGGTGAGAATTTTATGAAAATTATATCGTTAGCACCCGAAGTGCTTTAGTAAATAAAGAGATGACGTCATGAAAAAGATTAAAAAAGGCGATGAAGTAATTGTCATTGCAGGTAAAGATAAGGGAAAAAAAGGGAAGATTCTTTCCATAAAAAAAGACGGAAGTAAATTGTTGGTTGACGGCATTAATCTTGTAAAAAAACATGTGAAGGCGAATCCAAATTCGAACGAACGTGGTGGTATCGTAACAAAAGTGATGCCAATACATCGATCAAATGTGATGGTTTACGATCCGTTGAAACAAAAAAGTAGTCGAGTCGGAATTAGAATTTTAACAGACGGTCAGCGTGTGCGCTATTTGAAGGCCAGTGATCAACTTGTAGAAGTTAAAGAGTGAAAGGTGTTCTTATGTCAAGGTTGCAAGAATTATATCGCAGTGAAATTGTGCCGAAATTAAAAAATTCGTTTGGTTATACGTCAGTCATGCAGGTGCCGCGTATTGAAAAAATTACAATCAATATGGGTGTTGGTGAGGCTGCTGCTGATAAAAAAATTCTGATGAATGCGATTGCTGATTTAGAAAAAATAACAGGACAAAAAGCAATACAGACGTTGGCCAGAAAATCAATAGCAGGATTTAAAATTCGTGCTGGATGGCCGATCGGTTGTAAAGTTACTTTGCGCAAAGAAAAGATGTATGAATTTTTAGATCGTCTGATTACGATTGCTCTTCCTAGGGTGCGTGATTTTCGGGGCATTAGTGCAAGAGCATTTGATGGACGTGGCAATTATAACCTGGGTATTAAAGAACAAATCGTATTTCCTGAAATTGAATATGATAAAATTGATGCGCTTCGAGGTATGTATATTAATATTGCTACTTCAGCAAAATCAAATAAAGAAGCGTTTGCTCTTTTACAAGCATTTAATTTTCCTTTTAAAGAAAAAGAAGTGAGTTAAAGGATATGGCAACGAAAGCAGTTAGAAATCGTAATAAAAAGCGTTTTGCTCGTGTTAATAAAGATAGAGCTAAGCGTGATTTACTGAGAGTTATAGCGAGTGATATTAACCGAAGTGAGCAAGAGCGATGGGATGCAGGAAAAGCGATGCAACGTCTTTCGCGTGATTCGAGTCCATCCCGTCGGCGTAACCGCTGTAAATTGTGCGGTAGGCCACGTGCTTATAATCGGTTAACAGGTTTATGTAGGTTGCATATGAGAATCGCGACGATCAGCGGTATGGTTCCTGGTATGCATAAGGCAAGTTGGTAATAAGTAAAGGTTGATGAGAGGTATTTAAAATGTCGATGCAAGACCCAGTTGCAGATATGTTGACTTGCGTGAGGAACGCCCAGGCAATGGGTATTCGAGTCGTTCGCGTGCCTCATTCGAATTTAAAAAAAGAAATTTTGAGTGTATTGGTTGATGAAGGTTATGTTGATGGGTTTGAAGTGCTTACATCAGGTAATAAAAAAGATATTCAGATTGCACTCAAATATTATCAGGGGCGCCCGGTGATTGAAAAAATTAAGCGCGTAAGTCGTCCAGCTTTGCGTGTTTATAGAGGTTATGATGAATTTCCATCAATTCGTGGTGGCTTAGGTATTGTTATTGTTTCGACTCCCAAGGGAGTGATGTCGGGTAAAGCAGCATATGCCAACCAAGTTGGCGGTGAAGTTTTGTGCTCGGTAGAGTAGGAGGATTTATGTCTACATCTAGAATTGGAAGAAAGCCCGTCGTTATTCCTACTGGTGTTGAAGTTAAAATTAACGACCAGAAGTTGATTGCAAAGGGTCCTAAAGGACAGTTGTCTATGTCTCTTCATGAATATGTTCATGTGACAACAGAGGGTAATGAAATCAAAGTGCATTCTAATAATGAAAATGCGCGTACTATTACTGGGGCAAGTAAAAAATTGTATCGATCGATTGTTGGATCAATTCGTGCTCGTATACACAATCTTGTTCACGGTGTTTCAGAAGGGTTTGAGTGTAAATTAATGTTGGTTGGTGTAGGCTATCGTGCGCAAGCTAAAGGGAAAGTACTTTCTTTAAGTTTAGGTTTTTCGCATCCAACAGATTTCCATTTGCCGGAAGGTGTTGCAGTTGAAACACCAACACAAACAGAAATTATTGTGAAAGGTATTGATAAAGAATTAGTTGGATTAGTTGCCGCACAGATTCGCGATATTCGTGGGCCGGAACCCTATAAAGGGAAGGGTGTTCGGTATGCGAATGAGGTGATCGAGATTAAAGAAACTAAGAAAAAATAAGATCAAATAGAGTATGAGTAAATAAATTTGATGAGATTGGGATACTTGTGATGAATAAAAGAATATCAAGATTGCGCAGAGCGAAACGTACTCGATGCCGGATACGTGAATTAGATGTGGTTAGGTTGACTGTCTATAAAACGCCGAGACATATGTATGCTCAAGTGACAACTGCTGATGGTTCGAAAACCTTAGTGTGTGCATCAACTTTAGATAAAGAATTAAAAAAGAAAGTGAAAAAAACTGGTAATGTCGATGCAGCTAAAGCGGTGGGGCAATTAGTTGCTTTACGTGCGATAGAAGCAGGTATTCGGACTGTTGCGTTTGATCGCGCCGGATTTTTATATCATGGGCGAATAAAGGCGCTTGCAGATGCCGCAAGAGAAGCGGGATTAGAGTTCTAAGATAATTTTTTAAGTTTAATTTTAAGGTTAATAGTATGGCGAGTTATGATCAGAGTACAAAAAGCGACGGTTATTTAGAAAAGCTTGTTTCAGTTGCTCGTATTACGAAAGTAGTAAAGGGCGGTAAAATTTTTAGCTTCTCTGCTGTTACTGTTGTAGGTGATGGAAATGGTAAAATTGGTATTGGTCGCGGTAAAGCCAGAGAAGTGCCAGTTGCTATTCAAAAATCACTAGAAAATGCCCGTAAAAATATCCGTCATGTTGTTTTAAAAGGCGGAACCTTGCACCATACCATTGTTGGAAAACACGGTGCGACGCGTGTATTTATGAAGCCAGCATCCGATGGTACAGGCATTATTGCTGGCGGTGCTATGCGTGCTGTGTTTGAAGTATTGGGTGTGAAAAATGTATTGGCAAAAATTGGTGGATCTACGAATCCAATCAATGTCGTTCGCGCTACATTGAATGCATTATCGAGCATCACTCCACCGGAATTGATTGCTGCAAAACGCGGTAAAACTGCAGAAGAGTTGATAATTTAACTATTAATTGATAACCAAGAAACAAATTTTGTTTTTGGTAGAGGAAGCTTTAGAAAATGTTACATCTTAATTCATTACATCCAGCACCAGGTTCTAAAACCAAATCTAAGCGTTTAGGGAGAGGAGGCGGATCTGGTAAAGGCAAAACTTGTGGTAAAGGTCACAAAGGCCAAAAAGCACGTGCCGGCGGTTATCATAAAGTTGGCTTTGAAGGCGGGCAGATGCCTCTTCAAAGACGTATTCCAAAATCAGGATTTCGTTCAAGACAAGCGCTATTGCATGAAGAAATTTATTTATCTGATTTAGAGAACCTTAAGGTTGATGTTATTGATATGACCACATTGCGTGATCATGGATTGATACGGTTTAATACAAAAGATGTGAAAATTATCGCCTCCGGCGTGTTAACCCATGCACTTACAATTCGTGGTATTTCAGTTACAGCGGGCGTGCGTAAAGCTGTTGAAGCGCTAAAAGGACGAGTTGAGGCTTAAGAATGTCAGTAGATAGACGAAATGCAAATTTGAGCTCGACCGGACTTCTTGACCTAAAGTATCGGTTGTTGTTTGTTTTTTTGGCAATCGTTGTTTTTCGTATCGGGTCGTATATACCTGTTCCTGGTTTAAATCCGCTCCGTTTGCAAGAATTATTTCACGGACAACAAAATAATATTGTCGGCCTATTTAATATGTTTTCTGGCGGTGCTTTAATGCGATTTAGTATTTTTGCATTAAGTATTATGCCATATATCTCTGCTTCTATTATTGTTCAATTGTTAACAGTATTGTCTCCGAATCTAGCTGAATTACGTAAGGAAGGAGAGGCTGGACAGCGAAAAATAAACAAATATACACGTTATGGAACATTGTTTTTGTCCGCATTTCAAGCAATTGGTGTTTCAAAGATGTTGGCAGCGCACGGAGTTGCTATTTCGCCCGGGTTTTCTTTTTATTTCACGACAACCCTAACGCTGGTAACGGGCACTATGTTCTTGATGTGGTTAGGCGAACAAGTGACAGAGCGTGGAATCGGTAACGGTATTTCTCTGATTATTTTTGCGGGTATTGTTGCGGGGTTACCTGCTGCGCTAGGACGTACCTTAGAGCAGGTTCGTGAAGGTCAATTACAGGTTATTGTTTTGTTTATCATTCTTGCTGCTGTGATTGGTGTAATGGCGTTAGTCGTTTTTATCGAAAGAGCTCAACGACGTATTACAATAAATTATGCTAAGCGTATGCAAGGTGGAAAAGTGTATGCTGCTCAAAGTACGCATTTACCCTTGAAAATTAATATGGCAGGTGTAATTCCTCCGATTTTTGCATCTAGTTTGATACTTTTCCCCGCTACTTTGGCGCAATGGTTTGGTAATACAAAAGGATTGGAATGGTTGAGCACTTTAACGGTATCCTTGCAGCAAGGCCAACCTTTACATATGTTATTGTTTAGTGCAGGCATTATATTCTTTTGTTTCTTTTATACGGCATTGGTTTTTAATCCAAAAGAAACTGCCGATAATTTGAAAAAATCTGGTGCTTTTATTCCCGGTATTCGGCCTGGCGAACAAACAGCAAAATATATTGATACTGTAATGACAAGGCTAACACTCGCGGGTGCAATTTATGTTACACTTGTCTGCCTTTTACCTGAGTTTTTAATTTTGGCATGGAATGTCCCTTTTTATTTCGGTGGTACTTCACTACTGATTATTGTCGTTGTTGTGATGGATTTTATTGCTCAGGTACAAGCGCATATTATGTCATTTCAATATGAATCATTGTTGAAAAAAGCTAATTTGCGTGGTGGTTTGGGTGGTCGTTAATGTTGTCTTGATTATTTTTCTGATCTTGTTTTCGAAATGTCAGGGAAATGTCAGTAAAAGAGGGTGTTAATATGAAGGTGGGTGCATCAGTAAAGAAAATATGCCGTAACTGTAAAATGATACGCAGAAAAAATACGGTTAGAGTGATTTGCAAAGAAAAGCGTCATAAGCAAAGACAGGGTTGATTTTTTTGTGATTCAATATTAGACTCATGCGCTTTTTGTACGTTAATTCAGTAAATTAGTATGTAGTTTTAGGAGTGATGGAATGGCAGCGCGTATTGCAGGCGTGATTATACCAATGCAGAAGCATATTATAGTGGGGCTTACTGCTATATATGGTGTTGGAAAAACCCGAGCTAAAGTCGTATGTGAATCAGCGAAAGTTGATCCGATTAAGAAAGTAAAAGATTTAACCGAAGCAGAATTAGATAGCCTAAGATCTGAGATTGCAAAGTTTCGCGTTGAAGGTGATTTACGTAGAGAAGTTGCAATGAGTATTAAGCGTCTTGTAGAGCTAGGTACTTATCGTGGGTTACGTCATAAACGTGGTTTGCCAGCACGTGGTCAACGTACGAGAACCAACGCACGTACACGTAAAGGTAAAAGAAAAGGTAAATAACTTATAGGTAGTCGACAAAGATGGGTGAAACAGTAACGAAACAACGAAAAAAAATAAAACGTCAGATTAGTGATGGTATTGCGCATGTTAATTCAACTTTTAACAATACAATCATTACTATTACTGATGCACAGGGTAATGCTATTGTATGGGGCTCTGCTTCAAGTTGTGGTTTTAAGGGGTCGCGAAAATCAACACCTTATGCGGCACAAGAAGCGGCAATGAAGGTAGCCTTAGTTGCCGTTGAAAATGGCATGAAAAATGTGCAGGTCAAGGTGAAAGGTCCTGGTCCTGGCAGAGAATCTGCGATTAGGGCGTTAAATAATGCTGGATTAAAAGTTGTTTCTATAGCTGATGTGACGCCTGTTCCTTCTAATGGTTGTCGTGATCCAAAAAAGCGTCGTGTGTAGTAAGAGGAGAGAATGAATGGCTCGAAATTTAAAACCTCGTTGTAAGCTTGCTCGTAGAGAAAAAGCAGATCTTTCGTTGACAAGCGGCGTTAAAGCATTGGAATCTAAATGTAAATTAGATACCGCACCTGGACAGCATGGTGCTCGTCGTGGACGTGAAACGGAACATGGTGTACAGTTGCGTGAAAAGCAAAAAGTTAGACGTATTTATGGCATTTTAGAACGTCAATTCAAAAATTATTTTAAAAAGGCAACTCGCTTAAAAGGTTCAACAGGCGAAAATCTTTTGAAATTGTTAGAACGTAGATTAGATAACGTTGTTTATAGAATGGGTTTTGGTTCTACTCGTGCGGAAGCGAGGCAGTTAGTGACACATCGTGGCATAACAGTAAATGGCAAAGTGGTAAATATTCCATCTTGTTTGTTATCGCCGGGTGATGTTGTCTGTGTTCGTGAAAATGCTAAGAAACAAATGCGCATTCAATCAGCGCTTATTTTGGCTCAATCGAGACCAAGCTGTGATTGGTTAGAAATGGATCCTGCTGCTTTTACGGGTACATTTAAATCAGCGCCTGATCGAGATCGTTTGCCGCCAGATATTAATGAGCAGTTAATTGTAGAGCTTTACTCTAAATAGTTACTTCTGGGATAGAGAGGTTGTTACATGCAAAATAATCCGTTTGATTTTTTAAC
>CAYTKY010000093.1:0-6786 GCA_964438435.1 uncultured Coxiellaceae bacterium
TGAAATATGAACTAAGTTCTTTTGTTTTTGTAGGTGTGGGTTAATTAGCGGATACTCAAATAGCAGAAAAATTTGGTATTTAAATGGGTTGGCTTGTCGGCTATCATTCCAAAGGGCATGGCCTTATGGATAGGCTGGGGGACACGTTGTGTGAAACATACTGAAATGCACATTAATTAAAACTATCATAACCCCCTTTTTAGGCGCAGATCATGAGTTTCAGTAGCTGTTAATTCATGAATATTCTTGGTAGCAAATGTCATGCCACCTTTGCCAAACAGTGTATTAGCCTGCACGCTTAATAATTTATTTGTGTTAAACAGGATTTCTTTTTCTTGCGTGCATTTTTCTCGTAAATCCTTATTGCGCTGAATCAATCTAAGTACGTTCGTTGTATCTCTATAAGCAGGGACATCTATTTGTATAATTGTCCTATTGAGATACAATAAATCTTCTAATACTGAAGATACATTCACTGTCCAATCACGTTTATCAGCTATAAGAGTTATTCTTTCAATTTTCGAATCGGGATTACTCCTAATTGCATTTAATATTAAAATAATATCCTTATCATCGCGCAGATTAGTAAGCGATAGTTCTCTTAAAGTTCGATTATAACGTAAGCCAACAGCGAGAGATTCTACAAATCCACAGTCAATGTAATAACTAACCTCCTTCCAATAGCCATTATTATCGATTTTGTACATCTTAGTTTGACTAGTATCACCAATAATGAATCTATTTAGCATATCCGTTTCAATGAGATAATTTTTGATAGATTGATTAATATCATTAGATACAGAAACTAAACTACTCGCTTCCAAATATAGATGGGTAATCGTTTTGTTTTTTACGAGCGCATTTAAAAAATGATGATTGTTGGCCTTAATAATATGAGTAGCATCTAGCTGTGTGTAAGAAGCAAGGAAAGCGTTCAGATTTACAAAATAAGAAAAATTGATATTGTTTGGTTTAAACTCTAATGCTAACTTTAACCAATTAAACGCCTGACTATCAATCTTTAAATCGCCTGTTTGTTTTTTACGTAGAAAATAAGCAAAAGTGCATGCACTGTGAAAATCCTTATTCTCTCTCACTAACGCAGCATACTCATTCCTTGTTAAAAATGATTGTATCTTGTCTAAATACTCCCTTCCAGACTCTTTGCTAAGGAATTTTTTCATAATAAGGTGATCAATGATTGATTCTAGCTCATATCTTCTAATAACTAATTTGGGGACTCGCCCAGCCGTTAATGGAATCATTGCGTCTAAGAAATAACATGCGTATTCCATAGGGATAGCATAGTAATAGTTATAATGAGAATATTTACTCATTTTTTTTCTAATATTATCAGTCAATTTAAAACTATGAGATCTTACGCTATCAACATTTGATAATTCATGGTGAGGTGTGTATTTAATACTGGGGGAACAATATAACAGAAATTGGTAATATGGGTCTAACCAATCAAAAGACACATTGATTTGTGTTTCATCTACATCATAGTCAACAAAAACATCTTTCCTAACTATCATACTCCACCCCTCTAGATAATAATTTATCAGCAAATCATGGTGCCCTAGCTATGCCAATTTCCGGCACTAATGAGGCTTAATTCGTTTTTCTAGCTCAGCTCAGGCGAATACTCATGCACCCAACGCATGATCGTGGAGCGTTCAAGAAACAATCCTCTTTCTTGCGCCATTTCTTTTAAGTCACCATAAGACAAGGCTTATCGACAATACCACCTGACACCATAGAATAATTTCGCCAGCAAAATGCTTCCATTTGAAGGGATGATTAGCAGTTTTATTTTTCTTCTTATACATATTGAGATATCCTAGCCATCTGGTAATCACCAAATCTAGCAGGAAGATTTATTTTTGCAACAAAGCCATTTTGTTGATCTCCAATTTTTCTCATAAATACCATGATCAACCCAATAATGAGAAATAAAAAGCTGGTCATGCACAACGTTTTTTATTGATTTTTTATTTCAGCAGTTCTCTGAGTAATATAATCTATCGTTTTAAATAATAACGTACTGGTTGTTTTTTGAAACAAAAAGGGTAGAAAAGCATGGATAAAACAAACCATACTTCCTATTAGTAAACTCGAAGAAATATGAAATGCCGCTCTCATGTGTTGAAAATAAGTTTCGCCTGCACGGCTGGGATGATCCGTAAATAAATTTGCCATATCAATTCCTTGTCTTTATTTAAAATTTAATTAAATGATCTACCTAAGATAGCTCACCCGTACCCGCAATCATGCGAATAATGCCAGAAAAATCCATTTCACCAAATCCTTGGTTAACAAATAATTCGTATAATTCTGTCGCTACCGCACCCAATGGAATCGCTGTGTCCACTGCTTCTGCTGCATGATGCGCCAAACGTAAATCTTTCAACATCATTTTTGCCATAAACCCAGGTTGATAATCATGGCTAGAAGGAACTTGTTCAAGAATTCCGGGCACAGGACAATAACTTGTCATAGACCAACATTGCCCCGACGCATTTGAACTGATTTCAAAAAACTTTTTAACATCTAATCCTAATTTATCAGCTAGCGTAAATGCTTCACTTACACCAATCATTGAAATCCCTAACAAAAGATTGTTACATATTTTCGCTGCCTGCCCACTACCAGCATCACCTGCATAAATAATTTTTTTGCCCATGCTTTTTAATAAAGGTTCTGCACGTTGAAAATATTCTTCGCTACCACCCACCATGAAAGTTAACGTTGCTGCTTCTGCAGCCGCGACACCACCTGAAACAGGTGAATCTAACATCGCAATGTGTCGTTTTTTAGCTTCAGCATGTAAATGTTTAGTGACAGCAATATCGATAGATGAACAATCAATATAAATGATTCCCTGTTTTGCATTAGCAAAAACACCTTTTTCTTCTAAGCAAACATCCATGACTTGTTGTCCTGTTTGCAAGCTAGTCATGATCACATCAGCATGTTGCGCTAATGACACCAGCGACTCTGACGCCTTAGCGCCTGCTTCAACTAACGTAGCCATGGCTTGTGGCATCACATCATAAACAAAAACATCATAGCCTGCTTTTATTAAATTTTTCGCCATGGGGCGACCCATGTGTCCTACACCAATCAATCCTATTGTTTTCATGCCATCGCCTTAGGATACCATCGCTGTGTAACCGTTTTTAATTTCGTATAAAAACGCACCGCATCCATGCCATACATCCCCATATCTGAAAAAATGGATCGTTTCCAGCCTCCAAAACTATGGTAGGCCGCAGGAACAGGAACAGGCACATTAATGCCCACCATCCCTACTTGCACTTTTTCTGCAAACACATGCGCTGCATAACCATCTCGCGTAAAAATGGCCGTTCCATTACCGTATTCATGCTCACTGATTAATTGAATCGCTTCATCCAAATTTTTCACACGCACAATGGACAACACCGGTCCAAAAATTTCTTCGCGATAAATACGCATGTTGGGTTCGACACGATCAAACAAACAAGCACCCATAAAAAATCCATCCGCATGTTCTTGTGATCGATAGTGACTGCCATCAATAACCAATTGCGCACCTTCTTGTTGACCTAACTCAACATACGACTTTACTTTTTCCCAATGTTGTTGACTCACTAAAGGCCCCATTTGCACACCTTCCATTGTGCCTGGACCAATTTTAAGATGCGCAATGCGTGATTTCATTTTAGCAATCAATGCATCAGCAATTTCATCCCCCACCGCGATCACGACTGAAATTGCCATACAACGTTCGCCCGCACAATCATATGCTGATGTCACTAATGAATCCGCAGCCTGATTTAAATCCGCATCAGGCATCACCACACAATGATTTTTTGCACCACCAAATGCTTGTACACGTTTATGGTGTACCGCTGCTACTTGATGCACATATTCAGCCACTGAAGAAGATCCAACAAAACTCACTGCCTTGACATCACGATGTTTAATTAATGCGTCAACCGTATCTATATCACCATGTACAACATTGACGACACCATCTGGAAAACCCGCTTCTTTTGCCAACTCAATCAAAGAAACCGCACAGGAAGGATCTTTTTCAGATGGCTTGAGAACAAACGTATTTCCACACGCTACCGCCATGGGAAACATCCAAAGAGGAATCATCGCAGGAAAATTAAAAGGGGTGATGCCCACACAAACACCCAACGGTTGGTGTAAAGAATAACTATCAACACCCGTCCCCACATCGGGGGTATAATTACCTTTTAAATGCTGTGGAATACCGCAGGTAAAATCAACAACATCAATGCCACGCTGTATGGAAGCCAGTGCTTCACTGATTGTTTTTCCATGTTCTTGGGAAATAATTTTGGCTAAGCTTTCTTTATGTTGATCCAGCAATGTTTTATAACGAAATAATATTTTTGCACGCTGCGGTGGCGTGGTCATTGACCATGTTGAAAAAGCAGACAATGCGGCTTCTACCGCTTGATCAACGACAACTTCATTAGCAACCCCAACCTGCCCTGCAATCACCCCTTTCGCAGGGTTATAAATATCTAGCATTCTTCCTTGTGGTGCAACAGCCTGACCATTGATTACATAAGGTACGGTATAACCCATATGAGTTCCTTCATCATTAAATTTATTTAAAATCCTAACTGACACACTGTGCGCCATGCCGTCATCCCACCTTCCAGTGATTTCACCGATTCAAATCCTGAATTTAATAACAATTGCAATGCCGTCATACTGCTTCCACCCGATGTACAATAAGTCACGATAGGCGTATGAGGGTCTAATTCATCAAGACGATGGGGTAATTCAGAGAGAGGAATTAACTTACCACCAATATTGAAATGCGCATGTTTTTCCGGCGTTCTTACATCAATGAGTTGGATATCTTCACTATTTTCTAACGACTTTTTCAATTCGCAAGGTGAGATAATATATTGATTCATGGCGTTTGACCTTCTCGATAGGATACTAATTTCGTGGAGGGTTATCATACGACAATGATAATAAGCATCACAATCTTGACTTTTTTAATAAAAACGAGATTCCGTTCATTCAAAAGATGGGCATTTCTGTTAATCGCTCATCAAATCGTTCCGAACAAGAAATGGTCGCACGGTTTGCAACTGCTAAATATAAAATAACCGCACTAAAAATACCGATCACTAAAAAATCCCAACCAAATGGGATGATATTTTTACCGCCAAAAGCACCCAGGTATGAAATAAGCACCAAGCCTAACAAGTAAGGAATGATCCAGATCCCCGATGTTAATCCCAATGATTGTACTGACCATCGACCACGTAAGCTTGCGATGATAAAAAAGATTCCGCCAATTCCCATTGCAATCGCTAATTTAGAAATCGTATCCCAACCACACCAATAACTTAATAAATTACAAAAATAAAACGCTAATAAACAAGTAAAGGGTGCCGCCGGCAAACGAAAAGCACGCTTTTGATCAGGTAATTCCATTCGCATGCAAAGCAATGCGATGGGACCCATCGCATAAGAAATCACCATTCCTGAGACCAAAAAACTCACCATCGCTTGCCAGCCTGAGAAAGGAAGAAATAAACCCATGCCTATTACAAAATTGACGGCAATCGCCGCAACAGGGAAATTTTGTTTATTTAAGTAAGAAAGCCAACGCGGCATATAACCAATTTGACTCATGGCATACAAAATGCGTGCCGTAGACGTAACAAAGACTAAGCCCGCGCCAGAAGGTGAAATAACGGCATCCACATACAATAATTTCACCAACCAAGCCATTCCTAACACCCCTGCTAATCCTGCAAATGGTCCAACATCACCTATAAAACTAAGCTGTTTCCAACCTTGAGATAACATCCCCGGCGACAATGAACCGATAAAAGCCACTTGCAATCCGATGTAAAGCAATAAGCAAATCATGACCGATCCGACGATTGATAATGGGATGGCTAATGCTAATTTTTTTGTTTCACCTGCTAATTCAACACCGTGTTTAAAGCCAGTGAATGCAAATGCAATTCCGCCGGAAGCCACTGCCGTTAAAATAGCTTGCCACCCATGTATTGAAAAAACCGTGGCAGAAAAATCTGAAAAATTAGTAACGTTAAAACGTGTGTTGACTAACATCACAATCACTAAAAAAATCACGACTGTTTTAAAGAGAAATAATGACAAGTTAAATCGCACCAATCCCTTGTAACTAACCACATTAATAATACAAAAAAATAACATCAACATCGTTGCCCACATTAATCCTATCTTCGTGAGAACGGGCACACCCTGTTCTATTTGCATCAGTGATACAAAATAAGTGGAGGCATATTGCAAAATTGCTTGTACTTCAACGGGCGCCATCGTTAAAGCAGATAACCAAGCAACCCAACTGAGTGTGAAACTGGTAAACATACCATGGCTTAATTGCGGAATTTGTGCCGTGCCACCCGCCATCGGAAATAAAACGGATAATTCTGCAAACGTCAATGCAATGACCGCTGTTGCCAATCCACCAATAATCCATGCCATGATTGCTGCCGACCCTGCTATTTTAGCTGCATATAAAGGCGCAAATAGCCAGGCAGACCCTACCATCCCATTGATACTTAACATTAAAAGAGTTAATGGAGTAAATCGACGATGCAAAGACATGGTTAAAATCCTTTATCATTTTCCTCACAATGGATTGACATTACTACTCGATTGAGTACAAATGTCAATCCAACAAATAAAATACACGATTTTCGTAACTACTCACTCGTCGTTGCGAGGAGCGTTTTTTGCGACGAAGCAATC
>CAYTKY010000094.1:0-6480 GCA_964438435.1 uncultured Coxiellaceae bacterium
AAAAAAGCGAGTGTCCTTATTAGGATACTCAAATCCTATAAGAACACTCGCACTGTTAGCCCCGCCGCATCTGGATACCATCCAATATTCACACCGGGATTTGGACCCATATATTGTAATCTTCATAAAAGTAGCCCTAAATTTAACTCTGCAATACTATGGTTACATTCTTCAATAATAAAAGTAGGTATAGTGTTAAATGCTATAGGATTTAATTGGAATAAATAATCATTCTCAATATGATAAGTCTCATTCAAAAACTTTCGCACCACATGGTTTTCAACAGTGGGATCAAAGATTAGACGATAAATTTGAAGTTTTTCATAATTACTTTCAGCTCTTTGATAAAGATCCTTCATCACAGACCGATTACAAACTTCTCTATGTAGCCTATCGTAATCAAAGTTGCCTACAAATTTTTGGATATATGTATAAGAATCAGAAATTTCCTCTTGGGTCATGGGGCGCTCATTGCTTCCAATCATGGGAATCTCACGCTTATGGAATAGGTTAGAAAGTAGATGCCATGCATTTGTTTTTCCCTCCATGATCTCTATTTTCCGTCGCAAATAAATTAGCTTGCAAACGTCATGCTGTACATTCTGTATGTTAGCATCTGCTATTTGAACTGACGATAGAATGTTTTCTTTTACAATTGGCTTTTCAGCAAGTTCTCCGTTATTATTTTCAAGGAATGCCGCTTGTGGTACACCTTCAAAGAAGTTAGGGTGATTGTATATTATATCTATTACACTTTCAAAGTCGTGCGTTAGAAGCAGCGTCGTTTTGCCTCGCAAACTACTACCACGGATAAAAAGCATATCCAGAATTGCAAACTTTTTATTTTTGTCGAAGGAAGAAATAGGGTCATCAAGAACGATTAAGTTTGCCTTTCTATACAGAGCGTGGTACATAAACAAGACCAATGCAAAGGCGTTTCTTTCTCCAAAACTCAGATGTGACTTAACACCCGAAACTGAGGTTTCACTCTCACCAAACTTCAATTTCAACTTATAGGAATGATCTGGTGTTTCCTCAATAGAGACTGAATAGCTGTAACCAGCGTTACGCAGAAAATCATTAATCTGCCCATTGTACTTGCGTACTGTGTTTTGAATTTCCAGCTTTTGTTGGTTGACTGCACCTTGTAATCTGCCAACCTCTGCTATGAGCTGATCAATAGAATCATTTATAATCTCCACTTTTTCAAGCGTGTATTGGGAGTTCAAATGTGTTAATAAGGGCATCTGGATCTTATATTCTGGAATTACATCAGCGACTCTGTCAATATCTTTCAGGGAATCAAATCCTAGCCTTTTTAGCTGCTGGAGCTTGCTATTCAGAGTCTCAACCTGATCCTTAATACTAACAAGATACGTCTTTTGCTCCAGCGATA
Source organism: uncultured Coxiellaceae bacterium (assembly GCA_964438435.1). Taxonomy (GTDB): domain Bacteria; phylum Pseudomonadota; class Gammaproteobacteria; order DSM-16500; family DSM-16500; genus Aquicella. The sequence continues at coordinate 1,397 of CAYTKY010000094.1, forward strand.
AGCCCTGAACACTTGTGGTAATGTCGCGAACGGCTAAATTGGTCTCATTGGCAAAGTAATAACCGAGGCGCTCAAAAATTCCGAGAATCTTTGAAAGATGCTCAATTGTCTTAGCGTCGTATTCTGTTTTGATGCGCGCTATCTTCTCGCGGTGCGGAGCAAGATCACTAACGCAGAATGGGCATTTATCGCTAATCACCATAAAATCATGGCCAGCGGCTTGCCATTTAAGCCACTTGGAGTTTTGGGCATCTATCAGAAACTCTGAGTAATCTTCCAAGCCCTGCGGAATATTTCTGATAATGTTGCCACTACTCATACCCTTGACTAAAGCTCCATTATTTGCAATTCCAGTCTTTGAATTGCCAAACACAGATATGAACTCGCCCATATCTGTAATAAGACCATCCAGTTCTGGGTTATTATCAAAAATGGTTCGTACGCTTGCTACTAAACGATTGATCTCAGATAGGTGCTGCTCATAATTTTCGGTCTTTACAAAAATGTCAAAGCTGTTTTTCAACAGCTCGTCTTCGAGGAAAACGTACTGTTCAACATATCTTTCATCAAAAATGGCGATGTTAATATCAACTGGTAATCCATCGACGGACGGCTTATGTTCCGGATCGTCGTCACCAATGTAAGTATACGGAGTAAGCTCCCCTAGTTTTGCTTCATCACGGTTTGCTGAACTTTCGATTGCTTTTGCAACTGTTGACTTGCCAGTACCATTTATGGCATATTTGACATTTAGTCTTCCTTCGGTTATTGAAATATTTCCAGTTGTAATGTTGTTACAGTTTGTAATACTAATGTTCACGCGATTTCTCCTTTCAATTAAATTTCTACTTAGTTAGAGGGTGCCTCATTTTATTTGTATTGAAAATTTTGCTCTAGCTTTACGTTTGCACTTAGGACCTGTAGATCCCTAAATCATTTCATCCATTATAATTAACAAAGATTTAGGGTTCTAAATTTTCTATTTGTTTAGTAAAAGTTGTGCTTTTGCTATTCTGCTTAAATATTTCTAGCATTTTATTCCAATTACTAGTGGAAACAGTTCTTTTGATTTTTTCTAACACAGTTTGAGTAAATTGTCGTTCAAATGTTATCCAAACTTCATCATAAATTATTTGTGTTCTAGCGGAATTTAAGTTTAAATCATTTACTGAGCCAACATCCAATCTGAATCGAAGTGGAAATGGAAATTCCAAGACAGCTTTTTGCCCATAATTAGTATAATTGCTAAATAGACTACAAGGAACATCAATACCATGCACCGAAAGATAAGAAGATGATTCACATATCTTTCTGAATTGTTCATGGGCATTAATGCCTCCTTCTTCATCTACCTCTAAACTTGTAGTTGATTTATGAATACAGTTTGTGGCATAAGAAATACTTGAAGACAGAGTAAATGTCTCTGTATCAACCACAACATCCTTTTGACAAATATCTAATGACTTTAGAATTTGCCCACTATGATTAACAATATATGCTATTTCAGCTTTCCCTCGAAACCCCTTTGTTTCATCATTTAGATCAAAACAAACAATTTTAATATTATCTTCATCTTCCCAGGAATAGCTATTCTTTAATGCTAAATCTAATTCTTCAAACGAATTTGGCGTGCATACTTCTTGAATATCGGCACAACGAATTTCAATATCAAACGGGGGAAGTGGGACAAGTCTTTTTATACAAGTAACAAATTCGTCTTTTGTCATTCGCTCCCATGGATGCACTTCGCGCAACTTTAAAATTGTTTTTGTCCCAGGGTCACGACGCATTCCTGCCGTAATTACAAATAAACTATCATACCCTTCAATTGATATCTTTATGGTTTCATCTGTCTGATAGGGACCTAAGACCTTTTTAGTCTCGACTTCCATGTTATCGCACACCATAAAGCAAGATAATATCCCAATCCCAAAACGAGAAATAGGTTTAAAGGTTTTCTGGGTTTCTGACATCAAACTATGAAATTCTGTTGATGTATAATACGATTGTCCTATATTTGTATAGTAACCATCGATAATATGTTGATTCATTCCTATACCATTATCATCAACTATTAGATAGTTAGTGTTATCAATAGTTTCCAGTGATACACAAATATGTGGATAATAATTATCTTTCCAGATTTCGCTCAAACTTTTTCTTAGTAGACACGCATCAATAGAATTCTGTAGAAGCTCACGTAAGGCAACTTCTGGTTTTCCATATAACTTAGTTCCCATTAGCAAATCAACAACCTGCCTTTTATTTAAAGTAAACTTTGTATCCCTATAGGAGTAAATTGGAGTTCCTGTAGCTATATCAACTTTAGCTCCAATTTTCTTTCGATTTACATATGCAGGTAGTTTAATTTTGTAACATTCAACATCACAGATCTCACTTGTCAGATTTGCTAAAATAAATGTACAGTTCTTAAGTTCCTCATCAATTTGATCACAAAATTTACGAATGGAAGCCTCAATTGCAGGATGGGAGCATTGAGCAGAAAAAGTTATAGTATCACGTTGAAACGACCATGCGGTAACTGAAAGATGCTTTACCCATTCAGTTAAAGAAACGGCATTTTTAATTGTAAGATGAGAAAATAGAATCGCTGGAGTACGCTTAGTGTCAAAATCAATAATATCCGTTAACCGCAACACTACAGCTATAAAAGGTGGACACAAAAACGTATCCTCCCCACACAATTTGATAGATTCCATATCAAGTAATGTCATATGATTTTCATTATGACTAAAACATATCTCGGCTAAAATAGCAGTAAGATCTGAATCTTTGTATAAAATTTTTCCAGTCCAATCCTTTGCAATTCGTTTACGAGCCCTATCAGCATGAGTATCCCTTATATAATTTGTTACTATCTGATCTTCAATTAACTGTGCCTTGGGGTGTTGGTTTGTTTTATGAAACAATTCGATTTCTTGTAGTTCCCGAACAAATCCACTGCGATATCGTTGGAATACAGCTATATCCTGCATATATGCACAGGATTCTTCTTCTGACAATTGACCTTTCCAAGCACGAATTAATTCACTTTCTGGGGACATCCCAACATCATGGAGAAATATTGCTAAGATTATCATCAGGATATCTGGTGTCGAAATTTTACTTAATGCTTCTTTAGATATAAGTTTAGTTGTAAGGTATAGCATATTAAAAATATGGTTTTCATCATGCAAAGTGTACTCAGGCATATTTATTATAATGGACTTTGAAATCGCAGTGGAATACTGTCCTACGCTTTGAATTAGAGCAATTATTGGATGAAGTGATGGATCCATTTTACACCGCTTTTCCAACTCCATATATAACGCATTTCTATCTAACTTTTGTTGTAGAACTGATTCGTTCATATTACTGTCCTTTCAAAGTTATAGTTAAATCCCCTGTACCCTCTCAAAGATCTCCAACGGCACAATCGCCTCATGGTTATTCTTGTAGTAATATCGTTCCTTTTGCCCATTGTTTTTCTTTTGCTTGCCTGTAAAGAAATCCTCTACATAAGTCTTTTGAAGCAGTACCGATCCGGCATACTTCTCATTGCAGAGCATTTTTCGAATACACTCCCGATTCCAAACAGTCTTGCCTGTGGGAGATGGAATCCTCTTTTCTGCAAGCTCTGCTGAAATCATGCCATAACTAAGACCCTTTAGCCGCAGGTTAAATATCAACCTTACAATTGTAGCTTCCTTTGGGACAATCACCAATGTCTGTTTGGCTTTATCAAAGCAATACCCATAGCAAGAGAAGTTCTGATATCCGGATGTCCCCTCTCGAAAACCATGCTGAATGCCCCACTTGATATTGCGGCTTTTGTTCTCGCTCTCATACTGTGCCAAAGCACAGTATATCTCAATAGCATGTTGTGCTCCACAATCGGAGAGATAGAGATTTTCTTGCTCAAAATAAACATCTACATCATAGCTATTCAGCTCTCTGAGAGCCTTGATGGTATCCAGCGAGTTGCGGCCAAATCTGCTGATGGATTTTGTGATAATTAAATCCACTTTACCAATCCGACATTTAGCAAGTAGTTTCTTAAACTCGACTCTTTGCTTTGTGTTTCTTCCAGTAGCGGTATCGGCAAAGACACCAACGTTCTTCCACGCACCATCGCTATTTATTTTGTGGGTGTAATAACTTACCTGAGTGTCTAAGCTCAATTCCTGCTCTTCCGATGGACAGCTTACACGGCAGTAGGCGGCAACACGAAACGTACGGTTAGCAGTGGGTACTATTGCCGCTTGCTTTGCTGGTACCAAGGTAAAGATTCTTTCGCCCATATTTCACAACCGCCTTAATTCAGATAATTGTACCATAATATTCTAAAAATAGATAGTATTTTGTTTAATACGACATTTTCATTTTACGTTCTTCTAACTGCACCTTAGAGTGCTCATTCTTCCTTTGTTGTACCCGCTCAAACTCATTTGTAGGAATAATTGCTTCATGGTGCCCCTTAATCAGCACTGCTCCAACTCGCCATCATTCTGAAACTGTATGCCACAATAGCTTACCGTCTTTTGCAGGAGAACTGAACCGGTGTACTTTTCATTAGACAGTAACTTGGAAATGGCTTCACGACTCCATTTTGCTTTTCCGCTAGGGGAACTCACTCCTTGTTTTTCAAGACCGGTAGCAATTTTACCAAGACTGTCTCCGGCAAGATAGCGGCTGAAAATCCATCGTACAATAGTTGCTTCAGTTTCGTTAATGGTCAACTCACCATCTTCAGCAGTATCATACCCATAGCAAGTACGGTTTGCCATCTTGCAATCAGCAGACCTGAAAGACTTGCGAAGTCCATCGGTTATTTGCTCTAATTTTGTAAAGCTGTTTGTCATTTCAGTTTTATCCTTTCTATTATTGAAAATAAAAAAACACGACAGCTACAGAAGCCATCGCGTCTAAAGTCTTACTATTATTCTATTTTCGTGGGGGTTCAAATCACCCACTTATTTTTATAGCCGAACCCGTAATTATACCTCAAACCCGCATAAATAAAGGAAAAGTTGACAAATTCTCATAAAGAAACTTGTCAACCTATCTTTACGGAGCGCACCGCT
>CAYTKY010000095.1:0-6447 GCA_964438435.1 uncultured Coxiellaceae bacterium
CCTATGTCGATGTAACTGCATCTGAAATTCCTATCATGGATGGGAGTGCAGGGCCATTTGTGTTTCTTATTCAATCAGCGGGTATTGAAGAACAAAATGTACCCAAGCGATTTATTCGCATTAAGCGTAAAGTTAAAATCACAGAGGGTGACAAGTGGGCTGCTTTTGAGCCATTTGATGGTTTTAAGGTCACATTTACCATTGATTTTGATCATCCTCTTTTCAAATCAAACGCAAAGACTGCGACGCTGGATTTTTCTAGTCTTTCTTACATTAAAGAAGTCAGTCGTGCGCGCACGTTTGGTTTTATGGCTGATTTTGAAAAATTGCAAACCATGAATTTGGCGCGAGGCGCAAGTTTAGATAATGCTATCGCCATTGATGATTTTCGTGTCCTTAATGAAGATGGTTTGCGTTATGAAAATGAATTCGTTAAGCATAAAATTTTAGATGCCGTTGGGGATTTGTATTTGTTAGGCTCCAGCTTGATCGGTGCTTTTAATGGTTATAAATCAGGGCATGCGTTAAATAATAAATTATTACGTCACTTACTTGCCGACAAAAAAGCATGGGAATTTGTAACATTTGATGATGCTAAAACAGCACCGATTTCTTATGTTCGCCCGATTTTGTTGGAAGCATAATTCGTTTGCTTCTTTCCGACTGCGGCCTTGTGAATGACGCCATTCTTTTTTGCAATGGCTCGTTCAGCTTTTCAGAGACTCCCGAAGAATCTTTATTTTTTTTCTCTCTCAGCAATTCGTTCCATGATTTCTTTTAATAGAGGATCGCTGAGTGATTGTGCAATTTCACGGACAGAGGCTGCTGTGATGGAAGAAAGTAAGGGCATCTTGTTTTCGTCAGGCACCTTCACGTCATGCGTGATAAATTGTTCACTAGGCCGCACCTTGCATTCGATGTGGTAAATGTTTTTGAGCGAGGGATCTTGTCTAAATCGCTTTAATAATTCGGGTGATTGAAATCTTAATTGTGTTGCGATAGCTGCGTTTGCTGTGATGAAAACGAGCTTATGATCAGCAAAGTTAGCAACTTGACAATATTTTGCCAAATGTGGATCCAAATAAGGCATTACTTGTTCATTAATTTTTTTTAATAAATGTATTTTTGTGAATAAAAATTGTAAGTCGTGATGATTAGATTGAAGATATTGGTCGATTTTTTTGAGAGAATCATCAGTCATGTCAATTCCTTGGAGATATTTCTGTAAAAATCAATCGTCTTCTTCAATCCTGAGGTAATCGTTTCTAACGGCGACCATCCTAATTGTGACTGAATTTTTTCAAAATGAATAGCATAACGAAAATCGTGTCCTGGTCTATCGGTGACCCATTCAATTAAATCAGCATGCGATTTTTTTTGTGGGAATAGTAAATCCATTTGCTCGCAAATATGATGTGCTAACGCAATATTTTCCCATTCTTGATGTGCGCCCATATCATATGTTTCACCCAATTGACCTTGTTTTAAAATCATCATGAGTCCACGACAATGATCGTCCACATATAACCAATCACGAATGTTTTTTCCATTGCCATAAATGGGAATGCGTTGTGAATGTAAACAAGCATTGATCACAGTGGGAATAAATTTTTCTTTATGTTGACAGGGGCCGTAATTATTTGAGCAATGTGAAAGTGTAACGGGTAATCCATAAGTATGAAAATAAGCATTCACTAAGTGATCAGAGCCAGCTTTAGTCGCTGAATAAGGTGAGCGTGGATCGTAGATGGATTGCTCAGTAAAGGGTGCTTCATATTGATTTAATGAACCATATACTTCATCGGTTGAGACATGATGAAATCGGCATTGTGTTGCTGAGCGTTCCTCGATATGAAACCAATGATGACGTGCTGCTTCAAGTAAAGTAAACGTACCTACTATATTTGTTTCCACAAAATGCTGAGGTGAGGTAATCGAACGATCCACATGACTTTCTGCAGCAAAGTGTACGATGGTATCGATGTGATGATGTTGCAGTACATGCCGTACTAAATGTGCATCATTAATGTCACCTTGAATGAAATGATAGCGTTCTGAATAGGGTAGGTTTTTTAAATTATCGAGTGATCCAGCATACGTGAGTTTATCTAGATTAATAATTTGAATAAGGGGTTCATTCGTTAATACGTAACGAATAAAATTGGATCCAATAAATCCTGCGCCTCCGGTGACTAACATGGATTGCGGTTGAAAGATTTCCACGATGAATTCCTTAAGCGGTTAGTAGTGATTTAACGATGAGTTTAACAGCAGATTCCCAATGAATGAGTGTTATATCATAATCTTTTTTAATTTTGTCGCAATTCATCACGGAATTGAAAGGTCGTTTGGCTGCTGTTTGATATTCCGCGGTTGTGATGGGTTTCACATTTTCAACAGATAATAATCGATGACATTTTGCTTCATTGATAATGGCATTCGCAAATGCGTGCCATGAAACAGGCGGCATATTGCAATAATGATAAGTACCATAATGCGTTAATTGTGTCGCCATATGCAATATCACGCCAGCAATATCACCGGCATAAGTTGGTGTTGTGATTTGATCTACAACGATTTGCATTTCTTTTTTTTGTTGTGCGAGCATTAACATTGATTTTAAAAAATTATGTCTGTATTCACTAAACACACTGGTGACACGCAAAATAATATGTTGTGAATGATATTGTCGAACGGCTTCTTCTCCCAACCATTTACTTTCACCATAAATGCTAAGGGGTTTTGCAATATCATTTTCTCGATAAGGTAACGATTGATGCCCATCGAAAACATAGGCAGTCGAAATATGCAGTAATGGGATATGATTTTTATGGCAAGCGATGGCTATATTTTTTGCGCCGAAATAATTGGTTTGCATGGCGGCATCGACTTCAGATTCTGCTTTATCAACGGCTGTATAAGCGGCTGTATTGATAATGATATCAGGATGATACCGTGAAATGGCATTTTCGATGGAAGTCGGCTGAGTGATATCCATTTGCTCATGTGAGCAAAGAATGAAATCAAATTGATTGGCGACGACATGATTGCGCAGCGCCATCGCCAATTGTCCGTGACCACCGGTGATCAGTAATTTAGGTAAATAATTTTTCATGAGTAATCTCACGCAGCGGAAGATACCGTTCATCTTTGGGTGATAAAATAGGATGTTCAATAGGCCAAGGAATGGATAGTTGGTGATCATTCCACGCAATGCCATGTTCATCTTGTGCTGAATAAAAATCAGTGACTTTATAATAAAAATCGGCTTCTTCAGACAGCACACAAAAACCATGTGCAAATCCAGGTGGAATATACAGTTGCAAATGATTAACGTCGCTGAGGGTCACACTAAACCATTTTCCAAATGTTGAGGAAGAGCGTCGAATGTCAACAACCACATCCCACACTGTTCCGCGCATGACGCCAACTAATTTGCCTTGTGCATGCGGTAATTGATAATGCAGTCCACGCAAAACATTTTTTTTTGAATGTGAAATATTGTCTTGCACAAAGCAGGGGAGCCCTGACTTTTTGTAGCGCTCTTGCTGATGAATTTCAAAAAAATAACCGCGTTCATCATGAAATAGATTAGGTTCAATTAATAATAATCCAGATAAAGGGCCGGGCGTGACATTCATGGCTGCCTCTGCTTAGTTAGTCAATGCTAATAAATAATTGCCGTATTCACTTTTTATTTGTGCTTGAGCTAGGAAATTTAATTGTTCGATAGAAATAAATCCTTTATGCAATGCCATTTCTTCTGGGCTACCAATTTTTAATCCTTGACGTTGTTCTAAAACGTAAATGAAATTTGCTGCGTCTAATAATGATTTGGCTGTGCCTGTATCTAGCCACGCATAGCCACGTCCCAGTGGTTCAACATGCAATTTTTTTTGTTGTAAATAATATTTATTAATATCTGTAATTTCCAATTCGCCACGAGCAGAAGGTTTTAATTGTTTTGCAATACGAATGACATCGGGATCATAAAAATATAAGCCAATGATGGCATGATGAGATGGTTGGGTAGTCGGTTTTTCAATGATATCGATCGGTTGTCCATTCGCATCGAAATAAACGACACCATAACGTTCAGGATCTGAAACATAATAACTGAAAATGGTGGCGCCTTCTTTTTGTTCTGCTGCTTTTTTTAATTTCTCAGATAAGCCTTCGCCATAAAAAATATTATCACCGAGTATGAGGCAAACAGAGTGATTGCCTATAAAATCTTCAGCAATCAAAAAGGCTTGTGCAATCCCTTCCGGTTTGGGTTGGGTGGCATAAGAAATTCGAATGCCCCATTGGCGACCATCTTCTAGTAGTTGCTGAAACATCCTGGATTCATGCGGAGTGGTGATGATCAAAATCTCACGGATACCTGCTTGCATCAGTGTGCATAGGGGATAATAAATCATCGGTTTGTCGTAAACAGGTAACAATTGCTTACTAATTGAACGTGTTGCAGGGTAAAGTCGTGTACCCAAACCGCCTGCTAAAATGATGCCCTTCATAGAAATCTACCGAAAACATAAACAGCGTATTATAATCGCCGTTCATTGAATATTGAATGCATTCTTCTCGATTTATTAGGAATAAACATGCAAAAGCCGTTGGTCACGATCTTGGTTCCTCATTACAAAACGTTAACCTTAACAAAGCTGTGTTTGCGTTTGTTGCGTAAATACACGGATAAAAGTATGGCTAAGGTCATTGTGATCGATAATGACTCAAAAGATGAATCACTCGATTATTTGCGCACATTGACATGGATTGAATTAATTGAGCGTCAAGCGATGCCTGGCGAATCGCCTGTGCAATCTCATTCTCGTGCGCTTGACATGGCATTGGATCGCGTCACAACACCTTATGTTTTATCGATCCATACGGATACGCTAGTCAAACAAGCAAATTGGCTAACATTTTTGTTAGCACAAATCGAACAACGGCCTAATATTGCGGGCGTGGGTTCGTGGAAATTAGAATCAAAACCAGTTTGGCGACGTGCATTGAAATCCATCGAACGTCGTGTACAACTTTTTTATTATCGATTAACGAATCGAACACGTCACGGCATTGAAGGGGTGGGTAAAAATTATTATTACTTGCGTAGTCATTGTGCGTTGTATCGTACCGATTTATTACGTCAATATCAGTTGCATTTTGGAGATGGTGATCAAGTGGCTGGAAAAGCATTACATCAACGATTGGTGCAAGCAGGTCATGAGATGATATTTTTACCTTCGGATGTTTTGATTCATTATCTTGAACATGTTAATCACGCAACGACGGTGTTGAATCCTGTTTTGAGTACGCGTCAAAAAAGTGTGGATAAAGGATTGCGACGAATAGAAAAAAATCTCGCACGGATGCAAGCATCGTTGATTTTGGAAGAGGATGGGTTAGATCGGTGAAGATGTGATAAGCAACTAATTATTTTTCTAATTTAAATTGCAGTCTATCAAAATGCCCTTCTAATTCATCGATATTATTAAAGCGAATTCGTAAATAACCCCCGCCGCGATCTTCATATTCAACAGCAACACGATTGCCAACATGCTCGGATAAAGCAATTTCTAATTGCTTTAAATTTGCGTCACTATAAACTTCTGAGGTGGACAAATGTCCTTGCTGTAATTTTTTTGCTTCGGCTTCCATCTTGCGAACATTCCAACCTTTTTGCACGCAACGTTCTGCTAATTCAATTTGATGATGTGGTAAAAGACCCGCTAAGATTTTGCCGTGACCTTCAGAGATCAATCCTTCGATCAATTTTTTTTGGACGTATTTATCTAATCGTAATAATCGAATTGAATTGGTAATGGCGGCACGTGATTTACCGACAGAAGCAGCAATTTCTTCGTGCATATAATGGAATTCATCGATCAATCGTTGGTAGGCCTGTGCTTCTTCAATGGGATTTAAATCTGTGCGACTGATATTTTCAATGATGGCTGCTTGTAATGCTTGCTCGTCGGTGTAGTCACAAACAAGACAACTGACATCCGGTAGCATCGCTAGTTGTGCAGCACGCCAGCGTCTTTCACCGGCGACAATTTCATATTTTCCATGTCCAGCAGGTCGAACAACAATGGGCTGCAGAAGGCCGCCGGTACTTTTGATGGATTCTGCTAATTCTTTTAATTTTTCCTGGTCAAAATATTCACGAGGCTGATATTTGCCACGAATGAGCAAATCAATCGGAATTTGTTGGAGTGTGGGTTTTCGCTTCAGCATGAAAATAGTTTACCTTAATAGGGCCGCTGAAAGCGATGATTCTTTTCTTGAATAAGCATCAGGAGAATGTCTGAAATATAATCAGCCTGTTTTGTAACCACTCACGGCTTTTCAGATAAATTCCCATAAAAATCAGTTGCATTACCCCGCAGCTTGCGGCAACATCAGCCGCCTTATGGATATTAATTTGAAAGGGAAAACGCCGAA
>CAYTKY010000096.1:0-6367 GCA_964438435.1 uncultured Coxiellaceae bacterium
TGTTTCTGTGCTTGTGCTTGTTTCTGTGCTTGTGCTTGTTTCTGTGCTTGTGCTTGTTTCTGTGCTTGTGCTTGTTTCTGTGCTTGTGCTTGTTTCTGTGCTTGTGCTTGTTTCTGTGCTTGTGCTTTTGTTTGTATTTATAACTTTCCTTGTGTTTGTGTTTGTGTTTGCGCTTTCCCCAGCTACTTTCTTTTTCTTCTTTTTGGATTTTTTTACATTTTCATCAACAGCTGATGTCTCTACTTCTTCATTTTTCTCAATAACAGGCAGAGCCGACTGCGTTTTGATACTAGGCACACGAGAACTAGTCAACATCGGTATTTTTGATTCACATGACACAATTAGGCTTCTATAATCAGATAATAATTTATCAATCAAACTCTCTCGCTTAGTAAATCTTAAAGAGGTATGACCTCTGCTTGAGGTTATATCTAAAACTGATTTTTTAAAATTTGCATCTGATATGTTTTCTGGAAATCCTGACATATCAAATTGCGCGTCACCAAACTCTCCTTGAAGCAAAGAGCCGGAGTAAACAGTTTGATTGCAACGTGAGATATAACTACCATCTGATTTCAAATAAAGCACACCCTCTTCCAACAAGTCATTGTTTTTTTCTACTTGAGATGACATCAAAACGAGATCACATTTTTTTTGAACACAATACTGCTTGTTATGTTCTAAATATTCCACAGCCAACTCATACCAATGAATGGCTTCTAAAAAATCTTTTTTCAAAAGAAAATAAATAGCAATTTTTGAATAAGATCCTTCTAGAGACAACCATTCGGAAGGAGATTGATTTTCTTCTAATTTTTCAAGATATCTTTCAGCTAGCGCAATACATCGTTTTGCTTTTCCAATGTCTTGATTTGATATATAAATTCGTGCCCGCAAGCTATAATAATGTTCGTAATTTTTATATGCATCAATGAGCACCACCGACTCGCTTTTTATCGATTTTTCAAGACCGATAATCGCATTTCTTTTTTGCTCGATTGCCTTATTAACCTCACTAACCCCCTTTTTGCGATTCTGCCTATTTGCCTTTTCAGATTCAAGGTCCTTGATTTCTTTTTCGTGAACAGCTAACGACTCTTTATGATCAGCGATCAATTTTTCTTGATTTGACAATACATTTTTTAGCTGAACACCCACTTCTTTTAAATTTTTCAATATGCTTTCTCTGTTATCATTATTTATTCCTTTTCTTATACTGATTTCTGTGCAAATGAGTAAATAAGATTGAAAAACAATAGCCTTGCTCTTATCAAGATTATTAAAAAATTTAACAATTGTCTCATCGCCTTTAGGTTGGATTATTTGAAAAGTTTCTTTCAATAAACTTTTATAATCCTCCGAAAAATCGATTATTTCTTTGCTTTTTCCGATCACTTCATCTAAAATATTATTTAGCTCATCATCGACTTGAGATGAACGATACAAATTTAAAATAATTCTATTCGTTGCAGAAGCTTCAATTAACTTTCCAATTAAATTTTCACCGCAAACCAGAACAAGTTCTCGATAGTCACCACGAGCCTCCTTAGCAAACAGACCATATTGAGCGGAAATTTTACTTCTAGTTTTATTATTTATCCCTCGATTTGAGTGATTAGATTTAACAGTCCCCTGACCACTCTTATCCGCAACAACCTGCTTCAAATTATCCCTTATCCAATTCAAATTTTCTTTTAATTGACATAACGCCTTCACCGACCGACATAAAGCACCCTGAACACACACACAAAGATCCCGCAACTCGCTGGAATTAATACTGCCATTTTTAAATTTTACTGATAAAACCTCAAAATTAAGACTCACCGAACACTGATCATCAGCTTCAGCTCTAGTAACGGCCATCACACCACCCTCGATAATTTTTTAATATTTTTGATATAGCAATATTAAGTTATTTGCCTTAAGTCAACATTAAAAATTTTTTGTTAAGAAAACATTAAGGAACCCTCGCTAAAAAAGAGAAAAAATGCTTCATTTTTATGAGAATGACATCTATCAAAAATATTTTTGTTCAACCCTGTTGACACCCTTATTCCTTTTCGTGAAAAATCAAAGCGCCCTGCAAATCAGTGAGAACCGAATGAAACCACTCAAATTATCCGCAACCCTCATTAAATTAACCTCACTTTTAAATGATGGCCAATATCATGATGAAATAACATTGAGCAGAAATTTGAATATTAGTCGCAGCACTATTTTGAAAAATATCAAAAAATTAATTTCTTATGGAATAAAAATTGACTCAATCAAAGATGAAAATTATGCCTTGCGAGAGCCTTTAATTTTATTAAATAAAAATACAATTCAAAAAAATATTTCTTGCGAAAAAGTTCATGTTGAAATCATTGAATCCATCACCTCTACCAATGACTATCTCAAATCTTGTTCGCTTCCTGAGAAAATACTTTTTTGTGTGGCAGAACAACAAACAGCAGGAAAAGGTCGATTAGAGCGTCAATGGCACTCACCTTTCGGACAAAATATTTATTTATCCTGTCGTTACCCTTTTCAAATGACCCCGGGTCAATTAGCTGGGTTAAGTTTAATTACCAGCCTTGCGATGATTAAAACATGCAATCAATATCTTTCCCCTCAATCAGTCAAAGTGAAGTGGCCTAATGATATTATTTTTGACGAAAAAAAACTTGGCGGCAATTTAATTGAAATACAATCTGACTCACCAAACACTTGCGTTGCCATTATTGGTATTGGTTTGAATGTAAATATGTCATCGACCAACCAAGGTCAAATTAATCAAGCATGGACATCGCTTAAAAACATAACCAATCAATACATTGACCGAAACTTATTACTAATAAATTTAATCAGCAATTTATTAAATTATTTAAATCGATTTGAACAATATGGATTAACTGAATTCATAACTGAATGGCATCATGCTGACTATTTATTCAATAAAAAAATCACTCTTCATTGCATGAAAAACAATATTTCTGGCTTGGCGCAAGGAATTAATCACCATGGCCATTTATTAATAAAAACCGAAGAAGGCCTGACAAAAGCTTATGCATCGGGAGACTCGTTTATTGTAAAAGATTTTTGAAGCTGCTATAAAAAGAAAATCGCAAAAGAAAAGCTTTTCAAGACAACGATTGAAAATTTCAAGGAGAACCCCAATGAGCACTGGAAGAAACCCATCAAAAACGCTAGACTCTTCCATCCACGAAAAGTTAATATCAACATTTCACCTGAACGAAAAAACAGTCTATTCTTTACAATCACCCAACCTTGTCGCTCAACGATTGGAAAAAATAGTTCTCCGAGGAAAAATTAAATCACGATATGAGCATGAATTATACCAACAATACTGCGCAGGTGATCACATTGATGCCGATTTTATTTTTTTATTAGATACCAATAAAGAATGGTTCAAACACTATTTTTCTAATCACACGTTATTTTTTCTAAATACACACCTGTATTATGCGAGCGCAATAGGCCATGGAGATTTGGTCAAGTTTTTAGTCGAAGAATGTGATTGTGTGTTGAAAGAAAAACATTTTCGCGCAGGAATTGCTTCGGGTGACTTAGAATTAGTGAAATATTTATTAGGAAAAGAATCATCTCTTTCTCCCCAAATACTGCTGCATGAAGCTATTTTATCTGGAAATGTTGATACGTTATCTCATTTAATCATTCAACTTGATCTCACGCTTGAACCAACTTTTTTAAGATCTGCCATCTTAAGCAATTCGATTGAAATGATGACGTTTTTTCACAAACAATTCAATCTAAAAACTTTCGAAGATGATGAATTCAAAAAAATCACCCCTCTCATTGACTCCATTTGTTTTAGTGATATTAAAAATGGGAAAATTCTCCCCTATTTAATAGAAAAAATGAAATGGTCAACACCAATCCGATCTACTTCTACAGCAGCAGAAATCATAAAAGCAGCTTATTTATCCGGCATAATAGAGTGGATTATCTATACAGAAAAAAAATTTCCTTCTATCGTGATAGAACCCGATACATTGTTAGAATCGGCCATTAAATCAGACAGCTTAACTGTTGTTAAATATTTTTTAGAAAAAAAAATGGGCATTACAGCAGAAAACTTCAGCCATATTTATAAAGACGACCAATCCGTTTTATCAAAAGCATTACAATCTAATAATCCTGAGATCGCTGGATTTTTCGTAGAAGAATACGGATTAAAACCAACAAGAGAAGACTTGCTCTTATTAACAGTTAAATCATCCTGTAGTGTGACCAATGCACAAGCCTTAATGATTGGTTATCATTACCCCGTAACAAACGACGTGTTTGAACAAGCCTTTCTTGGGAAAAATTTTGAGCTGATTTCATTTCTATATCAGTCGCGCCATCATTTCAACATACATAGCGTGATGGATCACGTCATTCATGACCCTTCTTGTTTTATGGCCATCAATCACCTGATCACTAAAGAAAATTATCAACCCCGTGATTCTTTACTCGATAAATTGGCCTTATACCGATCAACCTCTTATCAAAAAAATATTGAGGAAAACAGGCTTATTTTCGATGATTTCATCGTTTACTTAATAAACATTTTAAAATGTTCAAATAATAAAAAATTCAATGTACTAAAAATAGAAAACCATTCTAAAAATAAAAAAAGCAATGTAATGACCTTATTCGGAGATAATCAACCAACTGTTGAAGCAGAAGAACCTTTAAAAAAAACAGGAAAAACCTTTCAATAAGACCTTAAGAAACTGTTTAGCTAAAAAACAGTTAGAGACGACGTTGATAAAAAGCATTAAGATTTTAATGTGATCGTCGTCTCTTCACTGCGCAATACCACACGATCAAACTCGATCCGAATAATTTTGAAATGATTAATGCTATCACCTAATTTTAAAAATCGGTGATTAATCATCGCAATTTTTGCCTGATCCGAAACAAACACGCCATTTAACGAAAACGTAGGAATGGCGTGAGTGGTTTTTTTGGCGTGAATAACATGCGATGATGAATGCAGCCGCGGAAATAACCATATAAGAAATGAAAAAAATAAAATCAAAAAAAAGATAGATATATAAAGTGATTTACGAGGAAAAGTCTTCTTTGTGAAGTTTTTATTTTCGATCTCTTCTTTCGATTGCTCACGAAAATTCTGTGTTTTTTTTAAAGCATTATAAATGATACTCAAGATACATAATCTCCTTTGCACAATTTTCAATGATGCTATGATCAATGAAATTGGTTTCAGCAACAAATCCTGCGGTTAATGCACGATCGCATAAAGCATTAATAGTCCGCGGTGATCCTTTCGTATGATGATAAATTGCATCAAATGCCTCGTCCGTGAAAGTAACGGAAGGTGAATTCAAAAAAGAAGCGGCCCGTGTCAAGCGATGATAAATATATTGCTTAATGTCAGCCTTATCCAAAGGCTGAATATGATAGTAAATCGTAATACGTTGTCTTAATTGTCTTAATGATTGATGCATTAATTTATCATGCAATTCAGGTTGCCCCACTAAAATAATTTGCAATAATTTTTCTTTTTCAGTTTCGATATTTGACAACAACCGAATTTGTTCAAGCTGATCCAATGTTAAATTTTGCGCCTCATCAATCACCAGTACAACATTATTTCCTTTTTGTGATTCCAACAAAAGAAATTCATTCAGCAAGTGAATTAACGCAAATTTATTTTTTTGTTTTGTTTTTATTCCTAAATCTTGAACAATCAATTGCAACAATTGAGATTCAGAAAATTTAGTATTAAGAATTAAGGCAAACTTAGTTTTATGATCCGTCTGTCTTAACAACTGTCGACAAAGCGTTGTTTTGCCTGTACCCACCTCACCCGTAATCAGCAAGATTCCTTTCCGTTGATCAATGCCATACACCAAATGAGAAATTGCCTCTGAGTGGCATTTACTTGAAAAGAAAAAATAGGGGTCAGCGGTCACATTAAACGGGTTTTCTTTTAACTGATAATAATGATAATACACGACTATCCTGCCTCTCTTTTTATTTTCTCCATAATACCGTAAGTATAACCACCTACTTCAATAGATGCATCTAATTGTGATTCAATTTGACTGCGAATAGTTTTGGCATTTTCACCAATGAATTGAATACCAATACCAGGCAGAACATGATGCATGGCATTGGGTGGCGTAATCCAGATAACCTTACCTTCAATTGATATATTTTCCACTTTGCCAGGCAATTGCAAATTCACTACGACTTGATCCCCCAAAACAAATGCCTCAGAAGTCGGAATAAACAAGCCTCCATTGACGACAAACGGAATGAAGGAAAGATTTAACTCAAGAGGGTCATTAATCACATAATTCATTTGATGCATGGACTTCATATAACACTC
>CAYTKY010000097.1:0-6191 GCA_964438435.1 uncultured Coxiellaceae bacterium
GTAGGGTGTGTATTAAAAGCAGAAAGTCTCAGTTGTCGTCGTCAGTCAAAAGTATTATTTTCTGATATTTCATTTGAATTAACGATGGGCGAGCTATTGTTAATTGAAGGGCCAAATGGATCAGGCAAATCAACGTTGTTACATTTAATCACGGGATTATCAACACCGTGGAGTGGTGATGTTTTTTGGCAAGGGCAATCTATTCAAAAAGCATGTTCCGCTTATCATGAAAACTTACATTATGTTAGCCATGATCATGGCGTTAAGCAGCGGTTAACCGTCAACGAAAATTTGTATTTAACCAATTCTTTGCAGAGGAAACATAATTGCGATCATGTTTTATTTGATGAGGTGTTATCACGATTACAATTGATGCCTTACAAACATACATTCGCGATGGATTTATCGGCGGGGCAGCAGCGTCGTTTAGCGTTGGCGCCTCTTTTTCTTTTTCAAAAACCTATTTGGATATTAGATGAACCTTTAACTGCATTAGATGCAACCAGTCAAATATTATTTTTGTCTCACTTGGAGTCGCATTTGACGCAAGGCGGCATCGTATTAATGAGTTCACATCATCCGCTTGCGTTTGAAAAAATCACAGCAAAAAAACTGAGATTGTTGGCATGTTGAAGGTCATTCGATTTGTTTTTTATTTGGAAATGATTTTGTTGATGCGTCGTTCGCAAGAATGGCTTTATCCTCTCGGATTTTTTTTTATTGTCGTGAGTTTATTTCCACTGGCTTTTACGCCGGATGCACTTTTTTTTCAAAAGTATTTTTCAGGGTGTGTTTGGATTGCTGCTTTGCTCGCGAGTTTATTGGCGATCGAAAATATTTTTTCTACAGATATTGAAGATGGACATTTAGAACAATTGTTGTTGTGTCCCATTCCACTGGTTTTGCTCGTTTTAATAAAAGTGAGTGCGCGATGGGTGGTGACGGCATTACCCTTGATTTTGTTGACACCTATTTTAGGCTTGTTATTCCATCTTTCGTTTATGGTTACGGTTATGCTCAGTGCAACGCTTTTATTAGGCACGCCGATCCTTACTTTAATCGGTAGTTTAGGTGCCGCATTAACGCTCGGATTGCGACAGCAAGGAGTATTATTGGGAATCATTATGTTGCCACTGGTTACACCGATTTTAATATTTGGTGTGAGTATCATGCAGCAATACCAAGCTGGATTTTCAATTGCAGGCCCCATTGCTTTTTTGTCAGGGCTATTTATTCTTGCATTGACCCTATTGCCTATTAGTATTGCTGCAAGTTTACGTATCAGTATCGATATGTGAATAGGATTCTAAGATAAATAAAACAGATTAGATGTTTCCTAACGGTTTAAAAGCTTGGATGCCTGTTTGTGCTCTTCCTAAAATAAGAGAGTGAATGTCGGCTGTTCCTTCGTAAGTTTTAACCGTTTCCAAATTCAACATATGTCGAATGACTTGAAAATCTTCTGTGATGCCATTGCCTCCATGGATATCGCGCGCTTCACGTGCAATATCTAATGCGGTTAAGGTGGCAAATCGTTTCATCATGGAAATCATCGGTGTTTCTGCGCGACCCTCATCTTTTAGTCGGCCTAAACGTAAGCAGCCTTGCAGTGCTAATGTGATATTGGTTTGCATGATCGCTAATTTTTGTTGAATCAATTGGTTTGCTGCAATGGGATGACCGAATTGTTTGCGATCTAATGCGTATTGTCTTGCGGCATGCCAGCAAAATTCAGCAGCACCTAAAGCGCCCCATGCAATACCATAACGTGCATTATCCAAACAACCCAACGGTCCTGATAATCCATCGGCGAGTGGCAATTCATTTTCTTTTGGAACAAATACATCTTCCATGACAATTTCGCCGGTGATAGAAATACGTAAACTCAATTTGCCATGCATCACCGGCGCTGAAAGACCTGTCATTCCTTTTTCTAAAATAAATCCGCGTATTCTGCCTTTGTCGTTTCTTGCCCATACAATAAAAACATGAGCGATCGGCGAGTTGGTGATCCACATTTTTGAACCTTTCAACACATAACCACCGTCCACTGTTTTTGCGCGTGTATCCATATTGGCAGGATCAGATCCATGATTGGGTTCAGTTAAACCAAAACATCCGATCCATTCACCCGCTGCCATTTTAGGTAGAAATTTTTGTTTTTGTTCTTCACTGCCGTAAGCTGCGATGGCGTGCATACTTAAACTGGATTGCACGCTGGCTGCTGAGCGATAACCCGAATCAACCCGTTCGAGTTCTCGCATCGCGAGTCCGTATGATACATAATTTACGCCAGCACAACCATAACCATGGATAGTCGCGCCCAAGATACCCGCTTCACCCATCGCGCGCATTAATGAAGGATCAAATTGTTCGTCATGAAAAGCATGAATTGCTTTCGGCTGTAATTTTTCTTGAGCAAAATTTCTAACGGAATCTCGAATCATACGCTCTTCTTCGCTTAATTGATCGTCAAAACACAAAGGATCATCCCAACGATAAGCGGATTGTTTTTTTTGAGACATAAAAGCTCCTGTGATTAGTGGCTGGTATTGGTGAATGAGCAATTGTTAAAAAAGTTTAATTTATAATTTCTCCATCTTGAATCATGATCACGCGTTGACACGATTGGCTCACGGCTTTGTCATGCGTGATAATCATAATCGTGCGTCCTTCTCGATTCAACTCAGTCAGTAACTTCATGATATCGCGCCCCGTTTGTGAATCCAAAGCGCCGGTGGGTTCATCTGCTAAAATAATTTGCGGGTGACCTACCAGGGCACGTGCAATCGCAACGCGTTGTTGTTGTCCGCCGGATAATTGATTGGGTTTATGCATCGCTAAATGGGCCATGTCTACTTTTTCTAAAAAAGTCATTGCCATTTCTTTTGCTTCTTGTCTTGGGATGCCACGATAAAAAAGTGGCAACATGACGTTTTCTAATGCATTGGAGCGAGATAATAAAAAGAAAGATTGAAAGATAAAACCAATTTCATGATTGCGAATGTCAGCTAAAGCATCTTCTGATAATGCCGAAATATCTCGACCTGAAAGAAAATAACGACCGGAAGTGCAGTGATCTAGACATCCAATAATGTTCATTAAGGTCGATTTGCCAGACCCTGAAGCGCCGATAAGAGCAGTCATTTCACCTTTTTCCAAACAAAAATTAATATTTTTTAGCGCATGAAAAGAAGTTGTGCCTAAAGAATAAATTTTTTGAATATTTTCTAATTTAATCAGGGATGACAATTTTATCTCCTGCTGATAATCCAGATAAAATAGTGACGGAATCCACCGTTGTCTTTCCCGTCTTGATCGCGACATCAAATGATTTTTTTGTTTTCTCATTGTAAAGTCTCACAAACGAAGCACCATTTTTTTCACGAACAGCTGTGATGGGAATGAGCGTTTGTGATTTTTCATTAATATCAATCTCAACTTTAGCACTCATGCCTACGCGAATTAAATTTTGTTGTGAGGGTGTTAAGGTGGGGACGATAGCTTCGACAGAAAAAACAGGTATTCCACCAGTAGAGGTGTCGCCTTGTTGATCAACACGAATAATTTTCCCCATCAATGTTTCATCGGGGAAAGCAATTCCAGTGATCTTAACGGGTTGACCTGGCGTCAGTTGGTTGACTGTTAATTCATTCACTTTAATGTGTACGCTAATTCCTTCCATTTCACCAATCACAGCTAAAGCATCGCCTTGTTTAATCGCGTCTCCTTTTGTAATTTTTTTATTGTCATTGTCTGTTTTATTGGGCGCTAAAATGACCCCAGAATAAGGCGATAGAATGGCTAAATTTTCTGAGCGTAGATCAATGTGTAGTGCTTTGGTAATTTGATCGATGTCAGCGATAGTTAATTGATAGAGTTGTTTGTCTTTTATCGAAACTTGTTGAAGTAAATTTGCTAAGGCATCTTTTGCTTGTAATAAAGCTAAACGCGAACTGTAAAATCCCGATTGTTTCATTTTGTAATCATCATCGGAAATCAATTGATTTTTATGCAAAAAAGTAGCTTCCGTTAATTGTGATTGGCTGGTCATGAAATCATTTTTAGCTTTGAGATATTGCATGAAGGCAGTTTTATAATCCGCGAGAAATTTTGCAGAGGATAGTTGAAATAACAATTGATTTTTTTTAATGTGTTCTCCGTATTGAAATGGCATATCAACTACGATGCCATCAGTGGGGCTAGTAATCACCCAGGTATGCAACGGCTGAATGGTGCCGGAATAAAATAAAACATTGGACAATGATTTTTGTTCAACGGTGATGGTTTTAATGGGCGCTTTTTGGTCGCGTGAACAAGCCGATAATGACATCGTTGAAATAATCAGCAACAAAGAAAAGAGAGACGATATTTTCATTCTGTTCTTACTCCGATATGCCATGTTTTGAGTGTGTGTCCAATTAAAAAATCTAAATTGACCAATGCTTTTAGATAGTTAATTTGCGCATTTAATAAGGTTTGTTGTGATTCGATCAATTGTAATTGCGCGGATTGCAATTCCAAGCTATCAATGAGTCCGTGTATGTATTTTTGAAAGCTGATGCTATACGTTTTTTTTTGCCATTTTTCAGCTTCTTCTGCAAAATGCATTGCGCGCTCTGCGCTAACTACTAAATTCCAACCATTGATCGCGCTCGTTTCTTTGTTCCATTTTTCTTGCATCAAGGCTAACTCTGCTTGCTTTAATGCAATTTTGGCATTAGCGAGTGATTGTTTGGCTGCTTGATCATCGATGGGTATTTGTAATGTTAACCCGACACTACGCGATTGGTTGGCGGCGCTGAAAAATCGATTGCTATTTTGTGGCGCATTACCGGAAACGCCGCCTGCTGTCATTGTTCCCGTTAAATTCAATTGCCAGCGCATATTATCTTCTGCAAGCAATAAAGCGCGTGTGGTGGGGCCATGCAAGGTGATGTTGTCAACTTGATATTGAATGTCATTTTCTAACACGCTTTTTTTTGTGTTAGGTAAAGTTGGCAAATGATATTTTTGAATTAAATGGTAAACATTTAAGTTTGAAAAATGCACGTCGGAATTAGGGTCAATGCCAATCGCGGCTAATAAGGCATATTGTGCTTGTAGTAAATTATTTTTATCATTAATCCATCGTGATTTGGCGCTAGCAACGTTTGCTTCAACGGTCACCAATTCATTGCCAGCTTTGTGTCCTGCTTTAATAAATAATTTCGTTTGTCTGACCGATGTTTCAGCGCGCTCTACAGCATCTTCATCAATGAGGATGGTTCGTTCTGCCGAAACAATATCGAGATAAGCATTGATGACAGCAGTGACCGTTGTTCGTAATAAACCTTCGACGTTTAATGTCGAAATCATTTTACTATCCTTCGCATTATTTAATGCGGCTTCTACCACGGCTCTTCCAAAACCACGCATCAATGGTTGCATCATTTGCATAGAAAGCCCCAGATTATAATGATTAGCTTTGGTGTTGCTGGAAGTGAGAGAAAGTTGCGTGCCGAAGGGTGTGAGTAAGGATGCGCCTGGTTGAATATTATAAATGTGTGAACCCGCTGTGCCTGCTCGCGCAAAAGCCATTGAGGCGGCTAGTGAATAATGCGGATAAAATTGCCACTCCTGTACCGATAGGTTTAATTTTTCTGACAAGTCACTCAGTTGTGCCGATTGCACGTTGGGGTTGTTGCGCACAGCGAGTAAAATGGCATCGTTTAAAGAAAGCGAGCGTGTCGCGTAAGAGGATGGTGCCCATGTTAATAGCAAAACGAAAAATAAACGAATAGCAAAACGGAGCATCATGGGAAGTAAAACGGCGATACACATTATTTAATCAGCATAACTCCGAATGAGCCGGCTTTTCTTTTGATGTCGATGAATAGCGAGCTTAATTAAATGAGTGAGTAAATCAGCATAAGACAAGCCAGAGGCAGCCATTAATTTGGGGTACATACTGATCTGGGTGAACCCTGGAATGGTATTTATTTCATTAAAATAAATTTGTTGCGCATCTTGATCGTAAAACAAATCGACACGAGCCATTCCTTCGCATTCTAAAATAACAAATAACTTTTTAGCAATGTGGCGTGCTTCTTGTCGAATGTTTTCTGCAACAGGCGAAGGGATTAATAATTCTGCCCCATTTTCATCCAGATATTTTGCATCATAAGAATAAAATTCATGTCGCGGTTTGA
>CAYTKY010000098.1:0-6148 GCA_964438435.1 uncultured Coxiellaceae bacterium
TTTGTGTTTGTGTTTGTGTTTGTGTTTGTGTTTGTGTTTGTGTTTGTGTTTGTGTTTGTGCTCAAAGCATCCTGAAGCATTTGATTAAGAGAGTCACGCATTTCTTTCAGCTCTTCTAGCTTACTTTCGAATTCCGGATCAATTTCAACTATCGCTTTAGTATCAGGCAAATTTTCAAAGTTTTCTATAAATCCATCAATCTCTTTATACGACTGATTGATATCTTCTTTGTATTGGGATAATTTTTCAACATCGGAATCCATATCCGCATAGTCAACACTTTTCAAATTTTCTTTTTTGATAAGAGAAGCACAATTTAGCATTCTTTCTATTTTTAAATTAACCGTCTTTTTAAATTTTTCTTTTATTTTTCTATTAATTTCATTAGGTAAATTCGATGATCCTATTAATTTAAATCCAAAATCCAATTTATGGGTCGTCATATTCGACAACAAATCAAACAATTCGATTATATTTTTCAATAAAGCAGATCGATCTTCCAAACTCATTTGATTATCTTTTAAATACCCTACGCTAATTTGTTCAACGCATGTATCAATCGCGTTAGCAATGATTGTTTCGCCATTCTTTTCTCTGAGAAGAGATGATATTTTTTTCCTGATTTGGAGATCTTCTTCACATTCATCAACTTTATCAGTTGACGTTCGAGCCTCCTCTTGCAAACACAAAATGATTTTTTTCAATTTATCGACCAACTGAAGATAAGAAATATTTTCATCTAATCCCAATTGTTCATTTAAATATAAATGCGCATGATCATCATTGATGAAATTTTCTAAGGAAGGAAACTTCGTTTGCAAAAATGTTTTATTACGCGCCTCATAATTAATTAATCGATCGTCGACGGGATATAATTCATATGATTGCTCTTTCCCTAATATGGCATATGCTGTTTGATTAAAATATTGATACGCCACACGCCGTTCCTTGTGAACAATCTGATTATAGACCTTCAGACTAAACGTTTTTGCTTCATTAGAAAAAGCGTTCCAAGGGTTAGCTCGCTTAAAATATGTTAGTAACTTTTCATGAATTTGTTTTCCATTTTTCTTAAGTTCAGCTACCCATCCATCAATATTATCTCGAAATTTTGTCCCATTTCTTTTAAGAAAATCTGTCACTTTCAACACTAATATTTTTTGAACATCGGTCGTATTCGTATTCTTACAATTGTCAGGAAATTTTCTTTTCTGCTGGTCTAAAAAATTACCCGATCCTGTTCCATGATGGCCCGGCAAATTAATCACTTTAAATTTTGTTTCTGAGGAAACCGGTTTCGGGATAATTACCTTAAAACAACGCGTGCGCTCATTTTCATAAATATATTGTTCATAATCGATGACATTATCCGGTATTTCATAAAATCGATTATCTCTCCAGCTCACTCCTTCAAACCCAAAATAACTTCCGCCTGGAACGGGATCGATATTTAACATCGCTAATTTTGCATCAATAACCTGTTGTATTTTGTTTGACGATACGATGTTTTCTATTATTTTTGTTAACTCTTTTTCTTTTCTTTGCATGACGGATTTCGTATAAATACAACCCATCGACCGAATGACGCTTGAAACTAATTCTGTGATATTTATTTTTTTTTCATTCACATAATTAGCCAATCTTTTTTGAATGGACTTCAATTCATGCGCAACAATAATCGCTTCGACAGCACCACGACTATGCGCGATGGTATTGATTTTAGTATGGCCACGACTCATCGCATCTAACATGGCAATCAATCCTCCTGCCATTTTATCGCCTATGTTGCTCGCAAATACCTCTGGCCCATCGATCAATAGGGTATTCTCTGTTTTTAAATGCTCCCCCTCCTCAGCCGTTCCTTCTGATAAGCCTGGCTCTATCAAGCTGGAAATCATACTGAGGGTTTCTCCACGAGGATAATCCGCAGCAGGATCCTCGCTCGCGAAAGGTGTGTAGACAGTTTCTGTGCCTAAAAAGGTGAGTGTAAAGGCAGCACCCGTTTCTCCTCGCGCATTCATTTGATACCCCTCTGTTATCTTTTTATTTTTATTAGTTTTTTGAAATAGTCATGAATCGTTTTGTTTTTCTACTGTTATTTGTAAACAAAAAACAACAAACAGGGCAAAATGTTATCATGCTGTGCGGTTTTTTAAAAATACTTCTTCAAATGAACCTTACAGAAATTTAATTGAGAGAATGGGGGTTAACCAGTTACAATTTAATTATCTTAGCAAGATTCGCGCAGCAAACGGCGAAATTCGTATCGTTTTCACAACAAAACCAGAAACACCCTTTTAAACATGTGTATATCGGAGAGAAAAATATGTTTTCTAACGGATTGGTATGGGTATTAGGTCATTTCGGTTTGGCTATGTGCGCTCCGGCCATTGTTCTTGTTTTGCTCAACAAAGCGATGGACAAAAATTTATCTTGGTGTGAAGCGATATATCGATGGACGACCTTGATGCCTCTGGGAATAACCGCAATATATGCATTTATCATGCATGCATTTTTTCCTGATCAAGCGGCTTCAGCGATCGGTTGGCAAAATAGCCCCTTTCAATTTGAGGTAGCCATGGCCAATTTAGGGTTTGGCATCATTGCTATTTTGTCATTTAAAGCAAGCATTGGGTTTCGCACAGCCAACGTGATTGCTAACACCTGCTGGTTATGGGGTGATGCCATCGGCCATATTCATCAAATGATCATTTATCATGATTTTGCTCCGGGCAATGCCGGATCTTGGTTCTGGATGGATATACTGCTTCCCTTGATACTGATTATTTGTCTCGCTCAGCTGAAAAAGATGAAAGAATAAATCACCATCCTCTTTTCAAAAAGAGCCGATTCTCGCTTTTAGATTGCATCGTTTCATCAATAAATTTCTTTATTTCAGGGATATCGTCAAAAGCAGCACGATGACATTTAAGCGTATCCCATAATTTTCCATCAGATAAAGCTTTTTTGTCTGCTTCTGTTAGGCTGAAAGTAGCCCCGTCAATTAATACATTCCACAGTTTTTTTACTGCGCTTGCATTGGGATTGTTTGAATCTTACGATTGAAACTCTTCGATTTTTTGTTTCTGAAAACGTAAATTTATGTATTCCCGTAACGCTGATCGAGCTTGTTGTTTTGCGGTCAGCTTAGCAGCGGCCTGATTGGCTGCTTTTATTAATGAGAGCGTTTCGCTGACTGCGCTCACATTATCTTGGCGCACCTCTTCGACTACCTCATAAGCAGGAAGCCTTTTATTTCCTAGATCCAACTTTTCTTCACCTACAGGATCTCTTTGTGATGACTCATTGCTTGGAATTCCTTTTATTTCACCTAATACTTCTTTAGATGTAAAATTATTTTCAACTTTCAGCGCCTTCCCTTCTATGAATCCTGTTTTCTGATTCACAACCAATGTATAGGAAGGACAAAATAACGTCTCTTCCTCTCCTTTTTTAACGTTATAAATCCGTCTTGTTTCTCCAAAATCCAATCCTGATTTAACGTTAAATAATTTTTTAAAAAGCGCTTTGAAATTTTTTCCATGGCCGAATAGCCAACCGTCGCAATTTCGAATATTAAAAATCGTGTTTGTTATAGTTTTTACTTTATTAGAATTAGGGTCATAGGTTGCTTTAGGAATATCGTCATTCTCAGTTAAAAGATTTGTATCTGTCCGTCCATATGCTGCTATCGCTCGCGCAGCTTCTTTTCTTTTTTCTGTTAGCGCCACAAATGTCGATACAGCACTTATTTTTTCTGAAAGCCAAAAAAGAAATCTGGAGATGAGCCCCTTGCCGGTACCTTTATCTTGAAAATCAGTAAGTGATCTTAAATCCATACCCGATGGCCAGTCACTATCTTCAACTAACTCAGGTAAAATGCCAATGTCTGCACCACTTGTATCTTTCGGAATATAGTTCTTTGCTGTTTGCAAAGGCCGCACCATTGGCGAAATAGCAATATTCATCGGTTCATTCTGATAAAGCTGCAAAAAATGGGTTTGTTTTTTCGTTGCTTCAAGCTGATCCGCTTCTTCTGAGATGGGCGCATTCGGATTCAATCCAAATCTTTTTTGAGAAAAATTATTACATTCGCCATGTCGACTTAGCAACACATGACCGGTTATTTGATAACCTTGACTCACTAGATACTGTCGATCAAGCTCCGCTAAGGTTGCTAGTATTTGACCTCGTCTTTCATCATCATTTCCGCAGACATTTAAGCAATCACACAGTGTTTTTGCGAGATGTGCATACACTTGTTTTATTGAATTTGGGTTGTCTTTTTGTGCCTTTTCAAATATTTTGATTAAGCCTACTAGATCAGGATCTTTAATATTATTAGCAGCACCTTGATCACTCGAATTTCTTATATCCATCGTTTCCTCAACTTTAATTTAATTAAAATCAATCTCTATTATTATAATACTCACAAATTAACCCTATCTTAAATAAGAAGATTACCAAACATCATCCCTTTGCACAGGACAAAGACATCATGAAAACAGATGCTTTTTATTAAAGGCATCCAAAAAATTTGACAAATAAAAAGAAACATGTGAACCTGAAACTCACTCCGAAAAATTAACATTTTCACTTCCTTTTCACATCTCTTTTTAACCCCTCTATTTTTTCCATCACTCGTTATTTCATTCACTTATTTTTTTATTTTTAATTTCAATCAAGGAACCTGTATGCCTTACTTTTTAAAAAAAATATTTTTCTTTTTTGTTTTATCACACATCATCACACCTTCTTATGCCAATCAATGGCCTGTGTTTTTCACGCCAGATAAAGCATTTTTACTGAATCATCATTACATCGACACGGTACATTGTCCGCCCGGTGAGGGAAAATTAATCCCTAATAGCCATGTCAATATCAAAAAAAATCTCTGTCAAACTTTTTGTCCTGAAGAATGGAACTGGATCAGTAGCAGTGATCAAGCATGTCATCCGATAGAAACTGATTTCTCCTTGCAACAGTTAGAATTTATTTATTTTCCTGATGAAGAAAATACAACCAGCCATAGTTTAGCCATCGCTTCCTATGGAAAAAAGAATGAAAAAACCATTTTTAAATTTGTTATGCAAACGGATGTGAATCAACATTGGTATTGTATTGAAACCACACCCGGCTCTTCTGTGGTGACTTGCGCAAATGATGTGTAATCATGGTGAAACAAATGCATTCTTCCATTTTCGCAGCCAAGTAAAAACATCGACAGAATTTTCTAATCGTTGATTTGCATATTTTTCTACCTTTGCAATTAATTCTAATGAGTCACAACGCAAAAAAGGGTTCGTTTCTTTTTCTTCCTGTAATAAAGAAGGAAGCGAAGGTACGTTTTCTTCTCTCAATCGCGTTACAGAATGAAGCCGCCTCAAAATCTGACTATTGCCAGGCTCAACCGCTTGTGCAAAACGTAAATTTTGCATTGTGTATTCGTGAGCACAATAAATTTTTGTATCGCCAGGTAAGTCGGCTAATTTTTGTAATGAGGTATATAATTGAAATGCCGTTCCTTCAAATAATCGTCCGCAGCCTGCGGCAAATAAAGTATCACCACAAAATAATATGCCTTGTGAATAATAAGCAATATGACCTAAGGTGTGGCCAGGAATATCCATAACAAAAAAAGGAGGAAAACCACTTACCTGTACAACATCACTCTCTTGTAAAAAAACTGTTTTATGAGGAATGACTTCGTTTGCGGGTCCATAAACAGGTAAATTTGAATAAAATAATGTAGAAATACCCGATGTATGATCCCAATGATGATGCGTAATCAAAATAGCTTTTAATTGACATTGGTGTTGATTTAGAAAATCAACCACCGGTTTCGCATCTCCTGGGTCAATGATAATCGCTTCCTTTTTTGCATTAATTAACCCCCATATGTAATTATCCTGCAAGGCGGGAATCGCGATTATTTGGCATTCATGTTTCATGATTGTTTTTTCATTCCATGATTGTTGATAGCAACGTTAAATAAAATCCATTCGCTTTTCTGGCAGCTTTTTTGAAAAAATAAGCCTAATTAGCACTACTCCATTAAGTTCTAGCTAGTATTAAAAAATAAGTTGAGAAATCAAAAAAGATATTTGCATGGAGAAGGTAATATAAAAACAAAAAACCCCCGCTAGAA
>CAYTKY010000099.1:0-6092 GCA_964438435.1 uncultured Coxiellaceae bacterium
TTTCATTTTGCACGACAACTCATTGCGTGTGGGCATGAGGTGATATTAATTGCCGCTAACTATCATCATTTCTCACATCAGATTATTTTATCTTCTGTTCCGTGTGGTGAAACAGATGAAAGGCAGGGTGTTCCTTTTATTTGGATTCCTGCGCCTGCTTATTCTGGCAATACATTGTCGCGATTTAAAAATATGTTGGCATTTAGTTGGCGATTATTACAAAAAAAATATTTATCCAAACTTGCGCCACCCGATGTCATTGTTGGTTCTAGTCCACATTTGTTTGCGGCATTGAGTGCGCAATTGTTGGCGCGACGTTATCGTGTTCCTTTTGTTTTAGAGGTGAGGGATTTGTGGCCTGAATCTTTAGTGCAATTAGGTCGTTTTTCCACACGACATCCGATGATTGTGTTGATGAAAAAAATCGAACGATATCTTTATCGACGTGCTGATCGCATTATTTCTTTACTACCTGCTGCAAAAAATTATTTTATGAAAGAAGGTGTGTCAGAAGATCGTATCATCTGGCTTCCTAATGCAGTGGATACGGATGAAGTGCCAACCGATTTGCCTTTTGTGGTAAGCGATAAATTTACCATCATGTATGCCGGTGCACATGGTTTGGCGAATGATTTAGATACGATTTTGTACGCCGCAAAAAAATTGCAGGACGATTTTTCTGCCAAGCATATTCAAATTTGTTTGATTGGAGAAGGTCCTGAAAAAGAACGATTAAAATCATTGGCCGATCATTTAAAATTAACCAATGTTGAATTCATGGATGCTGTTCCAAAACAAAAAATATATTCTATTTTAAATCGAGCTGATGCATTTTTAATGTTATTAAAAGATTCACCTGTCTTTCAGCAAGGAATTAGCCCTAACAAATTATTTGATTATTTAATCATGAGTCGTCCTGTTATTTTTGGAGTGAATACACCTTATAATCCTATCGAAAAATGCAACGCTGGTCTGAGCATTCCACCGAGTGATCCAACTTCATTAGCTTCCGCGATGTACGATTTATCTTTGTTGCCGCGTTCAGAATTAAATGACATGGGATTGCGTGGGCGAGCTTATGTTATGCAATATCATCACATTCAATCATTGAGTCACTTATTGGAAAAGACTTTGTTGGAAGTAGCCAGTTAAGGAAGCGTCGCAACGATAGCGTACATGAGGGGGATACGGATAAAGCGGCATTGGTGTATGGATGTTGCTGGCGTCACTGTTTGCTTTTAGACCTGGAATCGCTGCTTGTGCAATTCTTCATGGGGTAGATTAACATGATGATTAAGCACCAAATATGGTGGTTAATCATATTTGCGACAGAGCCCTGGCTTGAACCCAAAAACCCTCATTATTTGTGATGTCAATCATCCATCAAGTCATTTTATGGAGTAAAATAAAGGAAATAACGATAAAAAATCAATCTCCCATCAAGGAGTGTTTTATGCAATGGCAAAGGATAGGATGGATATCGCTTGCTATTTTTTTCGCATTACCTTTTCAGGTTGATGCAAAAAAGCATAAAGAACACCGTATGCCTTCCTGGTGTCAAAGCGAAGGTTATTCCTGCTTGCGAGTTAAGCGTGGCCAGACGTGGCAATCTTTGTTTGAAGATGAAGATCAACGCGATATTGTTATGCGAATTAATCGTACGAATGGACAACTTTATCAAGGGGAAGTGCTGAAGGTTCCTAATAATTTAGCGGAAGGAAATATATTGGATTACGCACCTTTTCCTCAGCTGATCGAGGCGCCGGATGAAAAATTAATTATTGTTGACCTCGCTGAACATGCTTGGGGTGCTTATGATGCGGATGGTTCCTTGGTGAAATGGGGGCCAGCAACGGGTGGTTCAGATTGGTGTTCCGATATTGATGAATCTTGTCGCACAAAAGAAGGAAGTTTTCGTATTTATTCGTTAGGAAGTAGTACGTGTGTTTCCACTAAATTTCCTTTACCAGATGGCGGTGCGCCAATGCCTTATTGCATGTTTTTTAATGGCGGACAAGCATTGCATGGTTCACCTGGCGGTGTGATGCGTGGCAATGTGAGTCATGGATGCGTGCGATTATATGTGAGTGATGCAGAATGGTTGCGTTATGATTTTGTGGAAGGGCCGGATGAATATAATAATTATCGTGGTACCAAAGTCATTGTGAAGGCTTATTAATGAAGGGAGAACGCGATAATGGTTGATCTTGAAATGGCAAAATCAGATCCTTCCAATGTATTTAAGCATCCGCGCGATGTGTTGAAGGATAAAGGATTATCGCAATCAGATAAAATCGATATCTTGCAACGTTGGGCTTATGAAGAAAGAGAGTTATCTGTCGCAGAAGAAGAAAATATGCCTGGATTGAATAATGATAAAGGTGCTGTGTTAGAAGAAATATTAAATGCATTGTTGGAATTAGGGATCGAATCGGATCATAAAAATCCACCGCCAACCAAACACGCATAAACGTGATAAGGCGTTCGATGTGAATTTTTTCTTTAATAAGCATAAAAATTTTAAAAAATGATAAAACACTTTTTCGATATGCTATATGTGGATTCTGCGTGACGGATATTTTCCATTTCTATCGAGTTTGCAATATTTTAAAATAATTTGTATTCTGATTCATGACCTTGATAATGAATAAGGATATTCACTGATGCGTAATTATCTTTTTATTTTTACAATCGCTGCTTTATTAATATCGCCCTATGCATTTGCTAATGTCGTCGATTCAAACGAGGGATCATACCAATCATGCAGAACTATTGTTAAAGCTTGCTTGAATGTGGGGTTTGCAAAAGAAGCTAAGGGTAGGAATTTTTGGATTGATTGCATGAAACCACTTTTATTAGGAAAAAAAGTGAAAGATATTAGTATCGATGAAAAAGAAGTAACCGCATGTAGGAAATTTAAAATTGAAAAAATGAAAAAAGAATTAAAAGAACTTGAAAACGTTAAATAAGATCGCAATCGATGCGCATACATTTACTTAAAATATCCCGCCTTGAAGGATTAACAGACGGGATATTTTCTATCGCAATGACTATTTTAATACTTAACTTACATATTCCAACAAAACTAGAAACCAGTAATTTATTGCCATTCATAAAAAATGATATTTTTGCTAATCTTTTTATTTTTATTGGGAGTTTTATTATTTTAGGAACGCATTGGATTGCTATGAATTTTCAATTAGGTCTGCTCGATCATTTAAATAGAATGTACTTATGGGCTAATTTATTTTACTTAATGACAATTTGTGTTATCCCCTTTTCTGCTAACTTGCTTGGCATCTATCCGAATAGCGCAGAAAGCATTTATTTTTATGCGATCAACATTATTTTTAGCAGTATAGGTCAGCTAGTTACATTAGAATGTGCTGATTATTTTAAATTAAATAAACAAGAAATTTATACCCATCAAATATATCGAGCAGCTAAGCTGCGTATTTTTGTTGCGCCACCTTTTTATATGGCTTCGCTTATTTTAGCAAGTTGGAATATTTCATTAGCATTTATTTTTTTACTTGCACCTACATTAATTTATATGATTCCTGGTCGTATTGATAAATATGAAAGTGATCAATGATGGATTGTGTTTTTAAAAAAATTATCCCATCCCCGTCTTTTCGCACGTGTGTCGATATCACAATGCAAGAATCTGTTTTTTTCGAGTTTGACAGCTTGAATCAAGACCAGGTAATGTAGTCGTGAGTATTTTATCAAATAACCTAACCTATTCTATTCAAACGGACATTGAGTGATATGACTAATATTAAAGCCGCATGGTTTTTTTCATTGTTTTTCTTAGCGAGTGGTGCGATGGCGGGGACTCTCTTTACACAAGAGTCATTAAAGGGGAGTGAGTTTTCAGTGGCAATAGGCCCTAATTGGTCGAGCGTTCAGAATACGCATTTAATTGTTTCACCGTATGAAACGGATAGTCTGAGAGTGAATAATGTTTCCAGTGAGGCGCTTTGGAATGTGGGGATTGGTTATCATTTATTTGAAGATCAGTTGAAGGAGCGAGATTATTTTAATGATCTTTTATTGCAATTCAATTTTTATCATTTGTCGACGACGGTGAGCGGGGTTGTTTGGCAATATCAGTTACCGCAATTTAATAATTATACGTTTAGCGCACCCGTAACGAGCAATCGATTAATGATCGATGTGCTGCCGCGGTTGTTTGCCTATCGTAATTTTTCATTGTATGCGATTTTAGGGGCAGGAGTGGCATGGAATACGGCTTTTTATTATGAAACGGTGACGGGGGCTGGTGTTGATCCTAGCAGTGGTGAGTTGACGGGGAATCATACGGACATCAATGCGGCGTATGAATTAGGGCTCAGCATGAAAGCGGAAATGGATGAACATTGGGGTGCTTTTTTAGAATATCTTTATGCGAATCTAGGGAATGTTTCGCCATCTAGCGCATCAGAAAATTTGGCTAGTTTATCGAAGGCGCCCACATTTTCGATGAGAAATAATCAAGCGGTGTTGGTAGGGCTTTATTGGAAAATTTAACATTAGGATCTGATCATGAAATGGACTTATTTACTTGGCTCCACAATGTTTTTATTGAGTGTGCAATCTACATGGGCTGCCGTTCCAGTCACGATGTCAGGACCGACGCCGGCTGTTTCGAGCAGTTATAATGCAGGGACGTCTAATACAATCACCTATACCATTACGAATAACGTGCCTCATTTGAGTTTTCCGATCACGGTGGGTGGAATTTCCAGCCCTTTATCTCGTGCCACGGTTGCCAATGATTGTGGCAATGCCATCCCAGCAGGCCCATCAACTTGCAATATCGGTGTGTTGATTTCCCCGACATCAGCGAATGCAGGAAATGCCATTGACCAGATATTGTCAGTGAATTATCGAGGAAGAAGACCGTTAACAAGCAGACTCGCTTTTTCTGTGCCTGCATCAGCATTAGCCCCCGTTTTCACTGCAGCGGGAGTTGATGATACGAGCAACATACCCTTACTAGCTGTCAGCGCAGATGGCAGTCTGACGTGGGCAGTGCAGTCTATTACGGGTTTCGCGGCACCCGGAGCATTTAACTCAACCAGTTGTACAGGCAGTGGTACGACCGCTATCTGCACGGCAGCAGGAAACAATAATAACGTTCCTTCGGTGGTTGTGAGTACGGATGGTGGTAACACATGGGAGTTTAAAACAGTTCAGGGGTTGCCTGGTGGAAGTGGATTTTTTAATAGCACTCATTGTATAGGCAGTGGTGCAGCCGCTATTTGTACAGCGGTGGGTACCAGGAGTGCTCCTCTATTAGCTGTCAGTACGGATGGGGCTAATACGTGGGCAGTGAAAACAATGGCGGGTCTACCAGCAAGTGGTCAATTTAGAGGAACCAGTTGCACAGGCAGTGGTGCCACCGCGATTTGTACAGCGGTAGGATATAGCTCGCTGGATGCACCCTTGGTGGCTGTGAGTACCGATGGTGGTAATACGTGGGGACTGAAAACGGTAACGGGTATACCGGCTAGTGTTAATCTTTATAGTGTTAGTTGCACGGGTAGTGGTTCTACTGCTATTTGTACAGCAGTCGGAAGGGATTTCACCGGACTAGGCCCACCTCTCGTGATTGTCAGTACCGATGGGGCTAATACGTGGGCAGTGAAAACGGTGACGGGTTTGCCAAGCGCCGGATCTTTTTCAGCAGCTAGTTGCACGGGTAGTGGTGCGACTGCTATTTGTGTCGCAGCGGGACATGATTCTACCCTATCAGGTCCGGCTTTGCTGGCTGTGAGTACGGATGGTGGTAATACGTGGGGAGTGAAAAGCCTCTCAGGCTTGATAGGAACCGAGAGTTACCTTTTGGGGGCTAGTTGCACGGGCGGTGGTGCGACTGCTCTTTGCGTAGCGGCAGGGGTGATTGACGGCCTTCCGCAAACGATCTTGCTGGCCGTCAGCACCGATGGGGCTAATACGTGGGTACTGAAAACGGTGTCAGGTTCGTCTATTAATGGGTCTTTAAGCGCAGCCAGTTGTACAGGCAGTGGTTCTACCGCTAGTTGCTTAGCTGCTGGTGCCTATGACACAGGAACGCCGCCTCCTTT
>CAYTKY010000100.1:0-6076 GCA_964438435.1 uncultured Coxiellaceae bacterium
TTTTCCGCACGACAAAGACAAAGAGCCCACTTTAATTATTCCAGCGATTTTAACGTACCCTTTGGTAACACACTGATCACCGATGATTTTTGCATAACCATCTCTACTTGATTCGCTGCCGAGAGTACAATGTATTGATCTGAAATTTTAGCAACACGGCCCAATAAACCACCCGCCGTCACCACTTCATCACCTTTTGCCAACGAATTTAATAAATTTTGCTGTTCTTTTGCTCGCTTATTTTGCGGTCGCCAAATACCAAAGTAGATGAACAAGAAGAAAACAATAAACATCATCACAAAAGAAATACTCCCTTGTGAATTAGCCCCCGGCTCTGGGCCCATGGGTTGAGCATATGCATTAGAGATAAAGAAGTTTAATAATTGACCTACCATAAGAATCTCCCTTTTGGCGCCTTAAAGTGCAACGATTATAAGCTGTTTCCCGTCCCCGTCAAATCCATGCCTATTAATATTGACATAAGCTTGCTGTTTTACAATGGAGCCATCTTAAACACGATAACTATAACGATAAATAACGGAGAGTTAAGCATGATTTCCCATAGCGCGGACAGCAGCTACCGATTATTTACAAACAATTCTCATACGGGGGGGCTTCCCTATTCTGCCATTAGAGCAGCCAAAGAAGCGGTGCCCAAAATTTATGATCTCACTCCTCCTCGATCACAATTCTTACGTCAAGCAAACCCAACCCAAGAACCTGGACTCCTATTTTTTGTAGTCGGTTGCCAGGGAAATGCTAAAGAAGCACAAAAAGAAGTCGCAAAATTAATGGAAAAAATAACCTCAGAACAATTACCCGATTTTCTTTTATTCCTTGGCGATAATTTTTATGATTATGGTGTCGATAGTCCAGATAGTGAGGTCTTTCGTACTCATTTTGAAGAAATTTATGCTCCTCTAAAAAAGTTAGGGATTCCTGCTTTTGTTATTTTGGGCAATCATGATGAAAACTTACATAAAGCTAATATGCTCATTAGCAAAAAAGGTATCGATCGCGGGATGAATGAAGTCGCTTATTCCTATTATCCTGATAAAACATATCGCTCAGTTGATACAAAAAAAGCGTTATATCAACACTCAAACCCCGGGGATACCGCTGTTTTAAATCTAGCTGACTTACCTTTGTGGAACATGCCTTCTCGATTTTACTCACTTCGTTGCAGTCAAACACAACTATTTTGTATTGATTCGAATACCTATGTTGCTGATTACCTCAAACTACTAACACAAGTTGATAGTCATACTATCACACATGATTTTGAATTCATCATACCCGAAATCAATCAGGCAGATTGGCTCAACACTGAGCTTAAAAAAGCAACACAACAAAAGAAAAAAACCATTTTGGCATTACACCATCCCCCTATCACGCAAGGTATCCGCAAGTATCATTCCGATCTCGGTATTTATCTTTCTGATAAAGAAATAGATCAACTTAAAAATTTATTTCCAACTCTTTTTTCAGATAAATTGATGCCTTCTTATAATAAAATGTTGCATGAAATATTTAAAAAGCAAGAGCTGATCTTTGATGTCACGTTAGCCGCGCATGATCACAATCTTTCTTACTTCAACGATAAGCCCATCGAAATAGCCCCCGGCAAAAAACCAACACACACTTGTTTGGTTGTCGCAGGTGGCGGTGGCGGAAGCATTCAAAAAAGAAAAAATTTTTCAGATCATCCTCACCTGGGTTGTTTTTTAGAACATCATGGGTTCGCCGTCATTAAAGAAAATACGCATGACAATGATCATTATTCAATTGATATATACACCGTCCCTTCTCCTGAAATGGAAAACGGATTTCATCTTAAATTCACGAGTCAATCGCCAAAGCCTATCCGTTGTTATCCTGAACAGACCATCTCGCAAGAAGAGCAAAACAAAATTGAAAAATTTTGTTCTGTCATTAATACCGCTCTAACTGAGTATTTTGAATTTCTTTCCGAGAAACAAAAAGATGCTAATGGAAATTTTTTATCGAAGAGTATTTTTCACGGAAACATGAGCCATGGTATCGAGGGTGTGACACGCGCTAATAATGCTTGGGGTTATATTAGCCATTACCAAGCAGATAATTACGTAAAGACCGTACAAACAATCTATAAATTAACAAAATGGCAAGGTACTTTTTCAATGGCAACAGATCATTCTCTGTTAACTTTAATTAATAAACATATTGAAGAAAACTATCCAGAATATCCTCTCGATTCGACCTTCGCCTTAGAAAATTTTCTAACTCAACATGTCAACCCATTGCCGCCTGTTCCACTAAAACGATCTTCATTTAAGTAGAGTGACCCACATCGCATCACCGTAACTATAAAAGCGATATTGCTGCTGAACCGCTTCACGATAGGCTTCCATCACAGATTGATATCCGCCGAATGCACACACTAACATCAATAGTGTTGAACAGGGCAAATGAAAATTGGTGATCAGCGCATCCACACAATGAAAAGTATAACCAGGATAAATAAAAATATTGGTTTCACCCCGATAAGGTTGAATCACGCCTTCTCGACTCGCTGTTTCTAAAGCTCGCATGCTGGTCGTTCCCACTGCAATCACCCGTTTGCCTCGCGCTTTGGTTGCTCGCACTTTTTCACACACTGTTTCTGACACATCAAGATATTCTGCATGCATTTGATGATCTTGAATCGAATCAACTCGGACCGGAGCAAAAGTACCTGCGCCAATATGCAACGTTAAATAAGCCATTTCAATTTTTTTCTCTTGTAATCGTTGCAACAACGTTTCATCAAAATGCAATCCTGCCGTCGGTGCAGCCACAGAACCTTTATGCTTGGCATACACCGTTTGATAACGCGCAAAATCTGATTCACCCGGTGCACGATGCATGTAAGGTGGAAGAGGAATTTGTCCAATCATTTCGATGATATCGAGCATAGTGCGAGATCTATCTTGACAAGACAATTCATAAAATTGTTCATGTCGATTGATAATATCCAATTGAATGGAGGGATGAAAAAAAAGCGAATCTCCAATACGCGGTGACTTACTCGCTCGCACTTGCGCGAGCATACGATGATGATCTAAAAGACGTTCGACTAATACTTCCACTTGGCCGCCCGTCTTTTTTTTGCCAAACAATCGAGCAGGAATCACCTTGGTATCGTTAAAGACCAGTAAATCACCTTCTTCAATATGATCAATGAGGTGATGGAATTGTCGATGACGCGCATGATGATCTCGCTCATTTAAACACAACAAACGACTATCACTGCGATTTGCGAGAGGAAATCGCGCAATCTGTTCGGGGGGTAGGTCATAATGAAAATCGCTTAATTGCATCAGTGATATCTCAAAGCTCCTATCAGTTTTAACTGATACCGAGCGAAAGGCTATTTAGTTAAAAAAGATGAGACAGTTTAAACTAAGGATGGCTTATGAAAAAGGAAAATATTATAGACATGATCAGTTATGTTGATCAAAAAGAGGTCAAGGAAATAGGCTCTTCTATCAGCGATGAATTAAAGCATGCCATACAAAGCCTGATCTTCCAATTGCGAGAAAAAGGGCCGATTCAATCAATTAATTAATTATTTTTGTGTTATGGCGTTCTTACCTCATTCACTCATTCTTCACACCAAAGTCTGTGCGTTCATCTCGCCCGTCTTTTTTTTATTGAACAAATGAAATCCGACATAAATCAATAAAGAAGCTAGGCAACAATCCCAATAATAAAACAGCGATTCCATTCAAACTAATCACAATTTGCATTTCCGTTGAAACAGGCGTGATTTCACCCATTTCTGCTGTCGGTTCTTCGAAATACATTAACATCACAACACGCAAATAATAATAGGCACCAATTAAGGCAAAAATTAACGCAAGGACAGCAAGCCATACCAAATTAGCCTGCACTAACGCTTCTAATAAGCCTAATTTAGCGATAAATCCAACGGTTGGCGGTACGCCTGCCATTGAAAAAAGTAAAAATAACATCATAAATGCGAGCCACGGATTACGTGCATTTAAACCGCGATAATCTTCTAATTGATCGAACTCAATCTCATTCTTACTCAAAATGCCAATCACAGCAAAACCGCCTGCCGCAACCAATACGTAAGTGGTAATATAAAATAACGCAGCGGAATATCCTTGGGCAGAATGAGGCCCTGCAATCACACCTAACAACGTATAGCCAACATGTGCGATTGAAGAATAAGCAAACATGCGCTTTAAATTACTTTGTGCGATCGCCAACACATTGCCAAAAAACATCGATAAAATAGAAATGATGATCAGCATATGCTCCCAATTGACGTTTAAACTGGGCATCGATTGCGCGAGAATGCGCACCGTCACAACAAACGCAGCGATTTTTGGCGCACTCGCAATAAATAACGTTGTCGGTGTTGACGCCCCTTGATAAACGTCCGGCACCCACATATGAAAAGGCACCGCGCCCATTTTGAAAATCAAACCAGCCATTAGGAAAATCAATGCGACTATCGGCACGATGTCTTGTCGCGATTTTAACGCTTGAGCAACGATATCTATTTGAATACTGCCCGTGATGCCATAAGCAAGAGAAATACCATAAAGCAACAAGCCGGATGCCAGCGAGCCTAAAACAAAATATTTCATTGCCGCTTCAATCGCAAGATTGGATTTTTTATGCATCGCAATCATGGCATAAAGTGCTAATGATAATAATTCGAGACCCAAATAAATTGTCAAGAAACTATAAGCAGATGCCATCACTGACATGCCTAACACTGCAAATAATCCTAGAATGAAATAGTCATTCCGAGCGATATTTCGCATTGCGAGATAATCGTGTGCATAAGTAAAAGCAAAAAAACTGAAAAAATAAATAAACAATTTACCCAATACGGCCAGCTTATCTAACACGTAATGTCCACTGAATGTCACGATCGGTTCTGCATATTCTTTAAATTGTGGCAATGTAAAAATAAAAGTGACAATCAGTGTGACTTGCACGAGGAAATAAGTCACACGACGATATCGTTCAGGTAAAAAAACATCAACGATTAAAATTAAACACGCCATCACCAAAAGAATGATTTCGGGTGTAGCAACGATAAATTGTGGTAGCACGAAATTCATGGTTGTGCCTCTTCAAAGTAAGTACGGAGTTGTCATCGACAAGGGTGCGATTAGGATCATGCAAGAAATATTCCCTTCGACAAAGTCGCCGCGGCTTCCATGGGAATACTTTGCAATAACAAATGTCCTATTGTTGTTCGCAATACATCAATAATCGGTTGCGGGTAAAAGCCAAGAAAAAGTACACCGGCTGCTAGCAAAATAAAATTGATCGTTTCCCCTGCATTAATATCTTGAAAACGTGCCACATAATCATTAGCAACAGGACCAAAGAAAACACGTTTGTACA
This sequence comes from uncultured Coxiellaceae bacterium, assembly GCA_964438435.1. Taxonomy (GTDB): domain Bacteria; phylum Pseudomonadota; class Gammaproteobacteria; order DSM-16500; family DSM-16500; genus Aquicella. Next base: position 5,410 of record CAYTKY010000100.1, read on the forward strand.
TCCATAAGGTATACGAAGAACTTAATATCAGCGTCAGAGAAGCAAAAGCAGCAACCCAAAAATGCGTTTGAAATGCACTCATGATAATCATGAATTCACCCACAAAACCGGCGGTTCCTGGCAAACCAACATTTGACATAGCAAACAACATAAAAAATGCCGCAAAAATAGGCATGGTATTCGCCACACCACCATAATCTTTTATTAATCGACTATGGTTATAAAAACGATCTGCTAGCAACCCCACACCTAAGAACATCGCTCCAGACCCAAATGCATGTGCAATCATTTGAATCACAGCACCCTCTAAACTCATGTAAGCATCTTGCAAGGAACGCGTATGCTGAATAATGTCATACGTCATAAAACAACCGAGCGTAGCAAACCCCATGTGTGCAATCGATGAATAAGCAATTAATTTTTTCATATCGGTTTGCACAATTGCAATCAAGCCAATATAAACAATGCCAATCAAAGAAAGGATAATCATCATCCAAGATAATTGCTCGCAAGCAAGCGGCGTAATCGGCATGCTAAAGCGCAAGAAACCATAAACACCCAGTTTTAACATCAAAGCAGCTAATACAACTGAGCCACCGGCAGGCGCTTCTGTATGCGCATCCGGCAACCACGTATGCAATGGCCACATCGGTACTTTGACTGCAAA
>CAYTKY010000101.1:0-5908 GCA_964438435.1 uncultured Coxiellaceae bacterium
GGACTATTTGGCTCGGTGATAGCTTCTGAAATGACAAAGAGGAATAAGCGCTGTCTTGTTGTGGACAAACGCCCCCATATTGGCGGCAATGCTTACTGTGATAATATAGAAGGTATAAACGTCCATACCTATGGCCCTCATATTTTTCACACAAGCAATCAAAAGGTGTGGATCTACGTTAACCAGCTTACCCTTTTTAATAATTTTGTTAATTCACCTGTAGCAAACTTCAAGGGAGAGATTTATAACCTTCCTTTTAATATGAATACCTTCAACAAGCTTTGGGGGGTAATTACTCCAAAGGAAGCACGTGAAAAAATACAGGAGCAGATTTCCAAGGCGCATGCCATGCTAGGCGAAGGCGGTGAGCCGAAAAATCTTGAGGAAACAGCTATATCCTTAATCGGAACAGATATATACGAAAAGCTAATAAAAGGCTACACCCAAAAGCAATGGGGCAAAAGCTGCAAGGAGCTTCCTTCATTTATAATTAAGCGACTGCCCGTAAGATATACCTACAACAATAATTATTTCAATGATATATACCAAGGCATACCTATAGGCGGATATAACAAAATTTTTGATGAGCTGCTTAGGGATTGCACGGTAGAGCTTAGCTGCGATTTTTTTGAAAATAGGGAGCGACTTACTACCTTGGCTGATAAAATTATTTTTACGGGAGCCATAGACGAGTATTTTGATTTTAGGTTTGGCCCCCTTGAATATAGAAGTCTTAGATTTGATACAAAGATTTTGGACGAGGAAAACTACCAAGGCAATGCGGTGGTTAACTACACCGACTCTGATATACCATACACAAGAATCATTGAGCATAAGCATTTTGAATTTACAGAAAGCAAAAAAACAGTCATTACTTATGAGTACCCTCTCACTTATGAAAAGGGCAGCGAGAAATATTATCCTGTGAACGATGAAAAAAATAATTCTATTTATTTAAAATATAAGGAACTGGCTGATAACTGCGACAACGTTGTATTCGGTGGACGGCTAGCTTCCTATAAATATTTGGATATGGATAAAATAATTGAGGAAGCGTTTAAAACAGTACAGCTTTTGGCTTAGGAAGGTGGAGGGTGGTATTATGCGGCAGCTTGCAGTTATCATTTGCAACTATAACAAAAAGGATTATTTGGAAAAGTGCATTAAATCGGTATTTGCCCAAAGCTATAATAACTTCGATATTTACGTAGTGGATAACGCTTCCTCCGATGGCTCCTTAGAAATGCTTAAGACTAAATTTTTAGGCTTTGTAAACATTTGTGCCAACCCCAAAAACCTTGGAGGCTCCGGAGGATTTAACACCGGCATAAAAAAAGCTATGGTGAAAAATTACGAATATCTCCTGCTTTTGGACAACGACGTGGTTTTGGGGGAAAATGCCGTAAAGGCTGCCGTGGAATATTTAGAAAGCCATGAGGATGTAGGACTTTTAGGCTCCAAGCTGTACCAAATGGATAATCCAAAGCTGCTTCAAGAGCACGGTGCTTACTTGTGCTTTGACAGCTTTTCAATTAAGCCTACCTTCAAGGGCGTCGAGGATAATGAGCAGGTGCCTATGGTACAGGTGTGTGATTATGTTCCGGCATGTTCTCTTTTTGTGAGAACCAGCGCCCTTTCTTATGTGGGCATTATGGATGACACCAACTTTATTTACTGGGACGATATTGAGTGGGGCTACAGGTTTAACCAATCCGGTTTTAAGGTAGTTTCCTACGGCGGCTCAAAGGCTTATCACAAAATGGGCGCTGCTGCCCGTGCAAACACCTTTGCCACATATTATTTTTGGAGAAACAGAGTTAAATTTTTTGCAGCATACTTAGACGAGGAGCAGCTGGAGCGCTTTTGCCGCCAATATTTAACGGAGCTGTACCAAGGCTTATACGCTTGCAGCTATCAGAAGAAATTTAACACCATGAAATCCCTTATGTGGGCATACGATGATGCCCTTAACGGTATTTTCGGAGAAGCTTTGCCTAATAGAATATTACCAGCTGATAAGGTGCCCAACAGATTTTCGGATACCTTTGGAGGAATTGACAAGGCTTTGCTTTTTCTGCCAGAGAATCTTGATGCGGAGATTTCAAATAAAATTCAGAATGAGCTTAAGGCTGTCGGAGTAAAGGTTACTATTGGTGAAGCTGGGCAATCTAATGAAGGCTTTGATGTTGTATGCCAAGGGTGCAGCCATATTTTTGACGTGGAGAATGGGCAGCCTGGGGTGGTTTATATTGATAAATATTTAAACCTTATAGAATGTGAGCAGGATTTGGATTTGTGTAGGAGCTATAAACGTGGCCTTGATTTTTTTATGGAAGCTAATTATTCTTTGATGCTTGAAAAGCTTTTGGGGTTAAGAATTTAATATATGGAAATTTTGAGCCGCAAGGGAATAAATACTCTTGCGGCGGTTATATTTTAATCCTACCCCGAAATTATATCTATGGAGTTGAACATATGAACCCACTGGTAAGCGTAGTGACTATATGCTGGAACAGAAAAGCGGATATTTTGGAGAGCCTTGAGGGTATTTTTAATACTACATATGACAATTTGGAGGTTATTGTAGTAGACAATAACTCCACCGATGGCACCGCACAGGAGATTTCTGAGCGGTTTCCAGCTGTGCGCCTTATTCGGCTTTTTAAAAATATCGGTATTGAGGCTTATAACATAGGGTTTATTAACGCCCGAGGGGAATATGTGGTGATATTGGATGACGATTCCCACCCGGAGCGGCACGCAATTGAGCGTATGGTTAGGAAATTTCAAAAAGACCCAAAGCTGGGCATAGTTGCTTTTGACGTGCGAAATTTTTTCAAATATGACGAGGTAGCGACTCTCACTGTAGATGAGGAGGCCGACAACGAAGCCGTTTCCCAAAAATATTTAATGGGATTTAACGGTGCCGGTGCCGGTATTAGGCGTGACCTGCTAGAGGAATGTGGCTTTTATCCGGAGGAATTTTTCCTGTACTGGAACGAAGCCGACCTTGCCTTTAGAGTGCTTAACAGGGATATGAAGGTGATTTTCTTCTCCGACGTGGTTTCCTACCATAAATATTCCCCAAAAAACAGAAGCTCCGAGAGAGCGCCTTTTTTTTATTGTCGAAACATGTTTTGGCTTTTGTGGAAGAACTACCCACTGGGGTATGCGCTGAAAAAAACGGCGCATTTGATTTACCTGTGCTATTACTACAGTATTGAACAGGGAACCTTAGTGTATCTTAAGGCTATGCTTAACGCCTTTGCCAATATAAAAATCCCTATGGCAAAGCGCAACCCCGTAAAAGACGAAATTTGGAAAAATCTAAGGATTCCATTTGAAACGTCATTTACGTTTTTTAGGTAGACAAGCAGTTATTTTGTTTATTTCATATTAAGAAAGGATTTTTTAATTGAAGCAGCTCTTAATCGTCCGTTCTGTCAGCTTTCAGCAGCTTGACCTATCTCTGCCGGAAATACTAAAGGCATTTCCAGATACGGAGCTTAGTATTCTAACTCATGAGCATGGAGTTTTGCTGGCTGAAAAATATTCTTCTATTAAAAATGTATACGTTTATCCTCATAAGGGGGGCTTCAGCTTTTTCAAAAAGGCTGCAAGCCTTTCGGGGAAGTCATTTGATTACTTGCTTTTGCCTGTGACAAATATTACAGGGGCAGGCTTTGTAAATGTGCTTGCCTTTGGATTATCTGTACAGGCACGGGAAAAATATATAGTAAACGTAGTTTCCGATATAAAAAAAATAAGCCACGCAGAAATAATTTTAAAAATTATTTCTACATGGCTGTTTAAAGGACTTGCTGCCTTATTTGCGTTTTTAACCTGTGCAGTTCTTATTCTGTTATCGCCTTTTATGGTTTTTGCCAAAAAGTAGGCTTAATTTACGGCTGGGGTTCTTATGCTCTAGCTTCTGCAACCTTTGCCACAAATTGCTTGCCAAGCTCAACAATGGAGTCATAATCTCCTTTGGCAGCACCTGCTGTTAAGGCTCCGCCTACACCTACTGCAATTGCTCCGGCTTTAATCCATTCGCCTACGTTGTCAATGGTTACGCCGCCGGTTGGCATAAGAGGTGCTTGAGGTATGGGGCCTTTTATTGCTTTAATAACCTTTGGCCCGTAAAGCTCTCCAGGGAAAATCTTAACAACGTCTGCGCCGGACTCCATAACGTCAATAACCTCTTTAATAGTCATTGCCCCAGGCATAGAAGCGATTTGGTAACGGTTGCAAAGGCGTACTGTTTCTGGGTTAAAGGAAGGGCTAACAATATATTGTGCCCCGGCAAGAATAGCATGGCGAGCTGTTTCTGGGTCAAGGACTGTGCCTGCACCTATGATGATTTCGCCGCCGCTGTATGTTTCGGACAACTTCTTAATAACGTCAGTAGCTCCGGGAACGGTGTAAGTGATTTCAATGCCAGCAACGCCTGCTTTAATACAAGCATCAGCAATTTTTAACGCCTCATCGGCATTTTTCGCCCGAACAACAGCAACTACGCCGCAGTCGGTAACCTTTTTTAATACATCAAGCTTGTTCATATTATTCCTCCCCAAATTTTACGTGCTCCCTCACCGTTTGTCCAGTAACGGAAGCAACAAGATTGAATGGATTATATCACAAAATTATTCAAAATTGCATTAGCTTTAGAAAAAATTTTATGATGGTTTAGCTGATTTGATAAGTATTTATATATTAAATCTGAAAAGATTAAATATATTATATAAATTATATTGTGGCTCTCAAGGGGTTCGCAATGAGATATACATGTTTGACCAAACATGCTAGAATATCAGCTTAAAATTAGGCGAGGGAGTTTGTTTTGGTTGATTATCATAAGCGTAGATTAAAAAACCATGGAAGCAAATAAAATTAAAATTTGCTGCCATGGTTTTATTATTTACCCTTATTGCATTTGGCTAACTCCTTGGAGTTTATAGAAGGATTTGTATACCGTCTGCGTTTTTGGGTTGAATTTTTATAATTTATAGCACGCTTTGGGCAATATTGGATACACGCCATACACTGCTCACAATGATGCTGAAAGACAGGCTTATTTTGCTCAAGCTTAATATTTCCTACAGGGCAAACATCTTTACATATGCCGCATGAAATACATTGGTCAGAAACGTTGTAATGCATATCCTTATTGTAAATGGATTTTGTTATCTGCTTATAATAATACTCAAGGATAGGGTTAGGCTTTCTTACTTTCTTAATTTGCTTGCTTTTAATATGGGTGATAATTGGGGCAAGAGCCTTTTGGGCGCTGGCTGATTTTTCTTCTACATTGGTTCCCATATTATATAAAACAATATAATTGGAAAACATTAAAAGTTTTTCTCCGTAGCTTAGATTGACTCCCTTATTCTCTAATAAACTTGCCATCTGAGCAAGAGCATTTCCGGCAGTCCCTCCACATGTGGTTATAGCATACACATATGAACTGCCGGTATTTTCAAAATTAAGACCACCCACAAACTGACCAACCTTAAGGGGCAGTCCTACAAAGTATGTAGGATAAACAAAGCCTATACTGTCATACTCACCTTGGAATGAATAACTGTTATTGCCCCCCATAGAAACTACTTCGCAGTTAGGCAAAGCCTCGGCAATATCCTTTGCTACCTTTAAGCAGTTACCTGTACCGGAAAAATAAAAAATAATATTTTTGTTCACGTATTTGTTCTCCCTTTTTTCTAATTTTGAAAATTATATCATTGGAGATTACTCCAATGTCAACATTATAGCAACTCCAAAATAATCCATAAAACCTTCAGCATGTTTTCACGTTGAAACGTTCGTAAAAAATGCTTCGCTTTTATTGTTATTTTCTGGAATTACTCTTCTTAGCTAAAAAATATGTATTTACTTTTACAAAAAATACATT
>CAYTKY010000102.1:0-5833 GCA_964438435.1 uncultured Coxiellaceae bacterium
CTTCGATTTCAAACATCATCCGCCCAGGCTGAACTAATGCAACCCAATACTCAACATTACCCTTACCTGACCCTTGACGCACTTCCAAAGGTTTTTTAGTAATAGGTTTATCAGGAAACACTCTAATCCAGACTTTACCGCCGCGTTTAATGTGACGTGACATCGCACGACGAGCAGCCTCAATTTGTCTTGCTGTGATTTCGCCCAACTCTAATGACTTCAAGCCATATTCACCATAACTCACTTTTAATCCGCGAGTTGCAACGCCTCGATTTCTACCTTTAAACTGCTTACGATATTTAGTACGTTTTGGCTGCAACATAAATTACTTCTCCTGCTTACTCGGTTTTTCATTTGTTTCAGTTGTACTAGATTTATCGCCTAATACCTCACCTTTAAATATCCAAACCTTAACACCAATCACACCATACGTTGTGTAAGCCTCCGCAAGCGCATAATCAATATCTGCACGAAATGTCTGCAATGGTACCCGACCTTCTCTATACCATTCTGTCCGGGCAATTTCAGATCCGCCTAATCTTCCGCTAACACTAATCTTGATTCCTAATGCACCAGCACGAAGCGCTGTTGTCACAGCTCGTTTCATCGCACGTCTGAACATAATTCGTCTTTCTAATTGCTGTGCCACTGATTCAGCAACCAATTTCGCGTCTATTTCAGGTTTACGCACTTCCTCAATACTGACATGAACCGGTACATTCACAATTTTACTTACTTCATCGCGAAGCGTCTCAACTTCCTTACCACTCTTTCCAATAATGACGCCCGGCCGAGCAGTATAAACAGTCACTCTCGCATTGCGAGCAGGTCTATCAATTTGAATACGACTAATACCTGCCTGAGCAAGTCTTTTATGCAAAAACTCTCGTACTTTAATATCGGCGCACAATGTGTCTGAAAATTCCTTTGATGACGCATACCATCTTGACGCCCAATCTTTCACAATACCTAAACGTATACCTACTGGATTGACTTTTTGACCCATTACCGCTTACTCCCCTCATCCGATAAAACAACTGTAATATGACAGGTAGGTTTCAGTATTCGTGTTCCCCGTCCTTTTGCTCTTGCTTGCATACGCTTATACGCTGGACCTTGATCAGCATAAATTCGACCCACTCGTAATTCGTCTATATCTGCACCAAAATTATGCTCAGCATTTGCAATGGCTGAATCTAAAACCTTTTTTACAACAGCGGCCGCTTTTTTCGGACTAAATTTTAAAATGTCCAAAGCACGATCTATTGACAATCCGCGAACTTGATCACAAACAAGACGGCATTTCTGAACCGACAATCTTGTGAACTTTAATTTAGCTGCAACTTCCATTCTCAAATCCTCTAAATCTCGTTAACTTTTTTATTCGGAAGCCTTTTCTTCTTCTTTATCTTTAGCCTTTCTATCACCAGAATGACCGCGAAACGTGCGCGTAGCAGCAAATTCACCTAGCTTATATCCAACCATATTTTCAGTAATATAAACAGGAACATGCAATCTTCCGTTATGTATAGCAATTGTTAACCCCACCATTTCAGGCAAAACCATTGAACGTCTCGACCAGGTCTTGATAGGACGCTTATCATTTCCAGCAACCGCTTTTTCAACCTTTTTAATCAGGTGATTATCTACAAATGGTCCTTTCTTAATTGAACGTGGCACGCTGACACCTCTATTTCATCTAGTAAATAATGCTATTTTTTAGCTCCATCTCGCACAATAAATTTGGCTGTCCGCTTATTTCTACGCGTTTTATAGCCCTTTGTTGGCACGCCCCACGGACTAACAGGATGACGACCACCTTTTGTGCGACCCTCGCCACCACCATGAGGATGATCAATCGGATTCATAGCCGTACCCCTGACCGTAGGTCGAACACCTCGATGACGTGTAGCCCCAGCCTTCCCATATGTACGAAGATTATGCTCGCCGTTTCCAACTTCACCAATTACCGCTCGACACTCGGATAAAACTTTACGCATTTCACCTGAACGCAACCTTAGCGTTGCATAAACACCTTCTCGCGCGATCAACTGCACCGAAGCGCCTGCACTACGTGCAATTTTTGCTCCGCCGCCCGGCTGCATCTCGATGCAATGAATAGTCGAACCGACAGGAATATTTGCAATCGGAAGACAATTACCCGTTTTTATCGCAACGTCCCTACCTGAAATAACATCATCGCCTACTTTAAGCCCTTGAGGAGCAATAATATAACGTCTCTCACCGTCAGCGTACATTAACAAAGCAATAAACGCGCTTCGATTGGGATCATATTCTAAACGCTCAACTTTAGCAGCCATCGCGTCTTTATCACGCTTAAAATCGATCAATCGATACTTTTGTTTATGACCACCGCCAATATGCCGACAAGTAATCCTACCTTGATTATTCCTACCGCCTGTTTTCGACTTTTTCACAACAAGAGCAGCAAAAGGCTCCCCTTTATGTAAGTCTCTATTGACAACCTTAACCGCAAAACGTTGCCCTGGCGATGTTGGTGAAAGCTTAACAATTGCCATATTATCCTCAATTTCAAAATCTATTTTGCTATAAAAATCAGATTATTTTAATTTTTTACCTTTTTAAGAGGCGCCATTATAAATACAAAAAATCAATATGGGAACAGTTATCGCAAGAAAGATTTACTTTATTGCGCCCCAATAATATTAAGCTTTTGATCAGAATAGAGAGCTACATAAGCCTTCTTCCAACTTTTTTTTGTTCCTTCTACTCCACGAAACAATCTTTTCTTCGGCCTAACATTAACCATCCGCACTGCCTTAACTTTTGCATTAAACAAAAATTCGATAGCATCTTTTACTTCAGATTTTGTTGCGCTCTCAATCACTTCAAACACATATTGATTACGTTTTTCAGTAGCAATCGCTGTTTTTTCAGAAATATGTTGAGATAAAATTATTTTCAATAAACGTTCCTGATTCATTTAAGTAAACCCTCAATTTCTTTAATAGCAGCTTCAGTCACGACAACCTTTTCAGCTTTCACTAATGCAACAGGATCAGCTGCTGAAATTGCCACGTCACGAACATCAACAAAAGGCAAATTACGCGATGACAAATATAAATTCTCATCTACCGCATCAGATATAATAAGCAGATGATGATCACTCAAGTTCATATCTGTTAGCTTTTTTAATAAATCTTTTGTTTTATGCGTTGTCACCTGGAACGAATCGACGATCACCAATCTGTCTTGTCTAACCAATTCAGACAAAATAGATCTTAACGCACCTTTATACATTTTCTTGTTAACTTTTTGCTCATAACATCTCGGCTTAGCAGCAAATGTAACACCCCCTTTACGCCAAAGAGGGCTACGAATGGTTCCTGCACGCGCTCTACCTGTTCCTTTTTGACGCCATGGTTTAGAACCACCGCCGCTTACTTCAGCACGCGTTTTTTGCGCTTTCGTACCAGCACGCCCAGCAGCCATATAAGCCGTTACCACTTGATGTATTAATGCTTCATTGAAATTACAAGCAAAGACAGCATCAGCAAGCTCTAATTTTTTCTTTGAATTTAATAGATTTAATTCCATCACCCTCTCCTCATGCGCTCTTCTTTACTGCTGGGCGAATAATAATAAACGTGCCAATCGCACCTGGAACAGCACCTTTAATCAAGATCAGATTACGATCTAAATCAATTCGAATAACTTTTTGCGATAGTATCGTTCGATTAACACTACCCATATGACCCGCCATCCGCTTATTTTTGAATACTTTACCCGGTGATTGACGCTGACCAATAGAACCAGGCGCACGCGTCGTTAATGAGTTACCATGCGTAGAATCTTGAGAGCTGAATCGATGACGTTTAATAACGCCGGCAAAACCTTTACCTTTTGTGACACCCGTTACATCGACATATTGTCCAACAGCAAAACGATCTGACCGCAACTCAGAGCCGATTGCTATTCCTTCTATATCTTTCAAATCTTCGACACAAAATTCTTTCAATCGACACCCGGGCTCAACGCCTGCCTTTGCATAATGTCCTGCTTCTGGCCTGGTTAAATGTGTACGTTTTCGATCACCCATCGTCACTTGAATCGCATTATAACCATCATTTTTCAATGTCTTAATCTGAGTAACACGATTGGGCAACACTTCAATAACTGTCACAGGGATAGAAACCCCTTCATCAGTAAAGATTCGTGTCATTCCGCATTTTTTTCCAAGTAAACCTATTGTCATTTCTATAGCCTCAGCTAAATCAACTAGCGCCTTCTTACGATAATCTTCTTTTAATCTTCTGCATCAACACTAATTTGAACATCCACACCTGCTGCAAGATCCAACTTCATTAAAGCATCAATTGTTTTATCTGTTGGACGATTAATATCAACAACACGCTTATGTGTACGTAATTCATATTGATCACGCGCATCTTTATCCGCGTTGGGCGAAATACAAATTGTATAGCGCTCAATACGTGTCGGAAGTGGAATAGGTCCTCGCACCTGAGCACCTGTTCTCCTCGCTGTTTCAACAATTTCTTTCGTTGATTTATCAATCAATCGGTGGTCAAAAGACTTTAACCGAATGCGAATTCTTTGACTCTTTCTTCCTATTGCCATAATACAGTTACTCTATTTTTAACTATTCAATGACCTTTGCGACGACACCCGCACCCACGGTACGACCACCTTCTCGAACAGCGAATCGCAAACCTTCTTCCATCGCGACTGGCGCAATTAATTTCACAACCATCTTGATGTTATCACCCGGCATCACCATCTCAACCCCTTCCGGTAATTGCACTTCCCCCGTCACGTCCGTCGTCCTAAAATAAAATTGTGGACGATATCCTTTGAAAAACGGCGTGTGCCTTCCACCTTCCTCTTTCGACAACACATACACTTCCGCTTCAAATTTCGTGTGGGGCGTTATACTACCTGGCTTTGCCAATACTTGTCCACGTTCTACGTCTTCTCGCTTCGTCCCTCTCAACAATACCCCTACGTTATCTCCTGCCCGACCTTCATCCAACAACTTACGGAACATTTCTACTCCCGTACAAATCGTCTTAGACGTCGCCTTCAAGCCTACTATCTCTAATTCTTCCCCAACCTTCACTATCCCTCTCTCAACTCGGCCTGTTACCACCGTACCTCGCCCTGATATCGAAAAAACATCTTCTATCGGCAACAAAAACGGTTGGTCGATCGGCCTTTCTGGAATCGGGATATATTCATCCATTATATCAACCAACTTATATATCGATGGCTCACCTATTTCACTTTGATCCCCTTCCAATGCCTTCAATGCACTACCAACCACTATCGGTGTCTTCTCACCTGGAAATTGATACTGCGTCAGCAAATCTCTCACTTCCATTTCAACCAATTCTAACAACTCTTTATCATCAACCATGTCCGCTTTATTCAAGTACACCACAATATATGGCACGCCTACTTGTCGAGCTAACAAAATGTGCTCTCTTGTTTGCGGCATCGGACCATCCGCGGCTGACACCACCAACACCGCACCATCCATCTGCGCCGCACCCGTGATCATATTCTTCACATAATCCGCGTGTCCTGGGCAATCCACATGAGCGTAATGTCTCTTCGCCGATTGATACTCAACGTGCGACGTCGCAATCGTGATACCTCGCGCTTTTTCTTCCGGCGCATTATCTATCTGATCATAGGCTCTCGCTTCCCCGCCATATTTCTTCGCTAATATGCTTGTCAACGCCGCTGTTAATGTCGTTTTCCCATGATCCACGTGCCCTATCGTTCCAACATTCACGTGTGGCTTCGATCGCTCAAATACTTGCTTGCTCAT
>CAYTKY010000103.1:0-5547 GCA_964438435.1 uncultured Coxiellaceae bacterium
TGAAATATGAACTAAATTCTTTTGTTTTTGTAGGTGTGGGTTAATTAGCGGATACTGTTGGGCTATATCAAAGCAGTGGACTAGTAGAGTTAGATACATTGATGATGGAATTTCGAAAAAGTTTAGAAGGTCGAGATGAAGACGCGGGTGCAGTACTCAAATTTTTTTCGGATAAAGCTGAACATCATTACCCAATTCTTTATAAAGGAGAAGTAAAAATATTAGATTGGGTTATGGTTAAACAATATTTAAAAGATACTTTAATGTGGGACGTGGATCACCTATGGCAGCAATATGGAAAATCATTAACTGAAAAAACTATAATTGTTCCTCGACCTGGACGATACAAAAAGCAATGGCAAGATTTTTATTTAAAAGATAGTGAAGACGCAAAACAATTTTTATCATATATAAAAGAAATGTTTAATTTGGATTTTCAACAACAAATTGGCAAGGCACGAATAAAATATGATGAGAGAAATCAATCCTATTATTTTAGTTTGACAAATGAGCAATATTTATTTTTTCAAACAAAAATGATTCGCAATGAAGGTGATGCTTTATATGGATTACGTGAAATTTATCGTCAGAAAGCACCCCGTTTAGAAATAAATAGAAATTCTTGTCTTAAAGTAGTACGAGTTGATAAGGATTGTTACTTTGATCCTTTATTTGTCGACGGTATTCTGCCTCCACATAAACGCGAAAACTTGCGATGGGGGCAGCATAAGCAATTTACGGTGACGGGCGCAGGCGTTATTGATCAATTTGAGAAAAAACCTCGTTATACAGCGGAACAGAAATCCCATTACTCAAAAGCGCAACCAGTATCTTACAGCACCGCTGATCCTCCATTTTTTCCGAAAATATTTAATCCGGGTCGTTCCACAAAATGTGTTGGCGTGATGATAGATGAATTTAATGACCAAAAACAATCAAATATATTATATACAGATTATAACAGCATAAAAGATTTTGGCTCGGTTGGAAGACCCGTTGATTTCGATGACCGCCAACTGGCCGAACAAGCAGCAGAAAGATATGTAAATAAAACTTTATTTTCACATCAAAACTTCGGGAAATTTTTGACAGAAATTCAACGAGAAGAAAATAAAGAAAACTACAATGAAATTTTAGCTCGAATTAAGTGGACGCCCGATAGTTCTTGTCGCGTTTTTATCAATACTGACAATTTGGAAAGTCGATTGGCTGCACAGATGTATGCATCAATTATAGAAAAAAAACTTAATAGATTAGGCATAAAAAATTATAAAGTTCCTATTATTTATTACATGCCGGACCATCCCAGTCTTCATTTGAAATATTATACTCATCAAGAACAGGAGTTAGATAAAAAAGAAGCCAATAACATTTATTCTGATAAAAAAATTCGTTATGATAATTATAGTCGAAATAATTATGAGTTCTTATTATTTTTACCTCCAGAGGAAATAAAAATAGCATTCATGCGCGATAAATTGATAAAAATAGAAAATAAAAATAAAAATGCACGTTCGTTATTATCAGTAATTTTAGAAAGCGGTTATTCTCACATACTTGATTTTATAGCAAAAGAACCTGATCCGTTAATAAACAAAAAAGAACTTGATGAGATGATTTGTCATTGCATAAGTCAAGAAGGTGATATTGAATTACTTTCAAGAGTAATGTGCATGGCTGTTTTAAAAAATAATCATACTATGTTTGATCTAATATTGGATATTGCGAAAGAAAAAAATTTAGATTTGAATTTAATTTTAAATAAAAAAATACATGATTCTCGTTTTAATACCACAGGAACGCCTTTGTATTTTGCAGGTATGTATGAAAAATTTGAGATGGTGGAAAAACTATTAAAAATTCCTGATGTTGACGTTAATCTGAGTTATTCGATACCTGATAAAGGAGATTGGAATCTTTTATTTATTGCTTCTACCGGAGGAAAAACTCAATTAGTCAAACAACTGCTTACCCGAAGAGATATTGATGTCAATCAAAAAAGCAGTGATTTGGATATCACTCCATTATATAACGCTGCTGCTTTAGGACATGTTTCAATAGTATCTCAATTAATCAAACATCCCAATGTTGACGTTAATTCAATGTCTGTGCGCACATTTCGATATTTTGGATATGCACCTTTACATGCGGGAGTTGCGTGGGGAGGTGCGGAAGTGGTTCGGGCATTACTTACTTCAAGTACTATTAATGTGAATCAACGTAGTGCCATTATTTTTCCAAATGGCGGTATTACGCCGCTTAAATTGGCTGCAAGTAAAGGGATGATCGAAAGTGCTATACATTTATTGTGTCATCCTAAAATACAGAATAGCGATGTCAATGTCATTGACTTAAAGAAGTGGAAAGAATTCTTTGAAAAGCATCCTGAAAAAATTCAAAATTTTTTGAAACGATGGCTGCGTAATTATAATCAGCAACGGGGAACTCTAGAACAACAGGAGCAAACTCATTCTTGGAGTGCAATGTTTGGTGGTGTTCCTAAAGATGAAAAAATGGCTGCAGCAAAATTCTTATTTGATAATATCATTAAAAAAAAGATTGTTTATGTTAGTGAGATTATAGATCATCCAGAGTTTTCAAAACATCAAAGAGCACTTGAGGGAGGACGTTTGGGTCATTTCTTTTCTTTATTCAAAGAAATATTACCATTGATATTGCAACAAGCGAATGATATCAAATTGATTGATCAGGTGCATAACGCAACGACGAAAAAGTTATGAACGATATTACACTCCCCAAGTTTGAAGGTTTTGTTTGACAAAACCTTTGGAAATGCGGAGGCATGTCGCCTGCTATCCGCCCGAGGCTACACCCCCACCCATATATTATATCGACACAAGAACCATCAAGTAGAAAATCAACCGACTGCTTTTTTAACACCTCGTAAAAATCGTATTCATCACGTGTTTTTTTCATACGTTTAAACGGTGCCGGCTCTTTCTTCTGTTGTAAATAATAGAGTCCTTGATTAAACCGCTGTATATCATTTTTCGTTGCATAACGAAACACCCATCCGAAAATGACATCTTCTAATAATGCACATTTTAAATAATAATGATTATTATTCCACGTAGCCGCTACATCACGATAAGCATCACTTAATTCCTGCAGCGTTTCCCAACGAAATTGCATGCCTTTATCAATAATCTTAAGTTGATTTTCATCAAAATCTTTTCTGAATTTTTCGATGGCAGCGAGGGTGTTGGGATTCAATATCCACTTATTTGTTGTCGCATCTTGTCCAAGATTAAATGCTTCATTTGAAATTGCTTGAATGATAGGTCTGAAATCAAAAGGCTTGTGATCATTTTTCATTTCGCTAATTTGTCTCTGCATTTCCTCCATGCCTTTTTCTTCGCCATACTTTTCTGCAAAAAATAGGGCAAGTATTCCACACATCTCACCATCTCCTGCTCCATAAACCAATTGCAGTGGTGTCACGTTAATTACTGTGTACATTGGAAGAATGACCGTCTTGAATACTACTTCCAATAAATCAGGATTATTTTTAAGGATGAATTTTGTTTTAAGTTCATCAGGTTCTTGAGCGAGATAATAGGCTAATTTGCCCAACCAAAAGGGAGGATTCTTAAAAAATTGAGACATGCTGTAATTTGTCTTGGCCAATCGACTGTAATCAGTGACATCGAGTGTGGGTAAAATGATGTGTCGTCCTGGGTCTGTCGATAACAATTTCTCTAATTCTGATGCTTGTCTGCTCTTCACAACTAGCTCCTCTCTTTTATTAGATGGCTGGCGTTATTATAGAGTTATAGTCAACGAAGGCCAATGATTAACCAATTTTTTATAATTGATTTATTTATGAACATATTATCTGGGCCAGGACATCTCCTCGAATCAATATTGCTTTTCAGCAAAAAATAGCCAACTAAGCTTTCTCTTGGCAGTGAAGCTTACACTCCTTTAAAAATCTTTTTGAAGAAAACAGCATTTGATTTTCACCAATATGAAATTGCAAAAACGTATGTACTTGTTAATCAAGTTTCCTCACCTTCGCGTATTTGGGGATATATCACTCGTATTGACTAGCATCAGAAAAATGATTTAATTGTTGCGCCACAAGGTCAATAGGATTTCTGTCAAAATAATATTTCTTATTGTTAAATAGTCTTCCAATTTTAATATTAAATATTTTTAAATTTCTTTTTTTTGCTTCATCCCACAAAACTAAAATTCCGTTATTGAGTTGTGATCTATCTATTTCATCAGTAAATTTCAAATGATTAATTTTTGTGAAAAATTAATTACTATTTTCTTAATATTATTGAAAAGTAGCTGAAATATTTTTTTTATAAAAAGCGGAATAGGCAAAAAAATTCCGAAATAAAAATCGAAAATACTCGTAATTTTATCCTGGGATAGATTGTCTGGTGCAGGATAACAATGAAGGCAGTATTTATTTTTAATTGCTTTCATATTCATTACTTTTTTTTACATTAAAAAAATGACATGATGACTGGTAATAGGTTGGGTATTAAATGAATCCTTACTAAACTGATAATTATTTTTTATTAAAATGTCCTCATCATTATCACTAAGAATTATTGAATTTTTTTCGATTGGTATCATCATTTCTCAGCCTTTCCATTTCAACCAAACTTGGTGATAATGATTTTTGTGGACGAGAAAAAATTGATTGAGAACTAACAGATAAGTTCGAATGATTACTTTTTGACGCAGGAAAAGAAGGGGTTCTACCATCAGGAAAATGGCAGTTTAAAGAAGTTGCGTGATGTGCTGCATTTCGATCAAATTTAAGTATCACTGAACCATCTAGAAAAATATGATCGTTAATACGCTTAAGATCCCTCGGTCCACTAGGTCCGCCATCATCCATTTGGAGTTTCGATTCAGATTCAACAAAAAATATTTTTAACGGACCATATTCACCCGCTAACTTTTGTAGCATTTTAATATTGCCGTCACTTTGGTTAGTCTTTTGAATATTTTCAGTCTCAGCCCGTAAAATACAATATTGAAGCTCTGGATTTTTTTCAGGTCTCATCTTTGCTGCTTCTTTATATGATTCAATAGCGATATCAAAATTCCCTTCTTTTTCTGCTTTAACACCTGCAATTAAATGTTCATGATATTCTTTCCAATTTGGCGAATAGATATCTTTATAATCATATTTATCAGATAAAAATTTCATGATAGGTGTAATATCACCAACGATCGGTGTTGCAATATCCTTGGCTATCGCTAGTCCATTTTCGCTATTTGTTAAATACACAACAGCGACAGCAGATTGTGGGTCTTCTGGATTTTTTATTTTTACATCAAAAAACGTACGAGCTCCTGGGCCATGACCCCAGTGAAAGAATGAATTAACTTCCCCTTTTTTATTTTTTTGCAATCCAAATCCTAAACCCCACGAGGAACCCCGAGATGTTTTTAAGGATTTTTTGGAATCAGCGGAACCAGGAATTTTAACTTATTTATCAATATGGTGGGCCGTGTTGGGATCGAACCAACGACCCGCTGATTAAGAGTCAGCTGCTCTAC
>CAYTKY010000104.1:0-5445 GCA_964438435.1 uncultured Coxiellaceae bacterium
TTCAACCCGCAAAAAACGCGGGTTTCGCAATGACGCCGGGTGAGTAGTTACCTTTTTAGATAATACTGAGTATGAGCTTCCTTTTATAGCAGTGCAATCTTTGCATTCTCGAAACAAATTGATTAATTGAGAAGCTGAATAGAATGATCACGCGGATTTTTGTTTTGATGCTCGTCAGGTTCCTTTGTTTTTTTGTCATCAGACAAGCGGTTTTTGATGAAGGTGAAAAATGTTCGTGTATTCGTTGCATGAGGATATTTTTTCTGGCAAATGCGATAAGCCGGCACTATTTCTTTTGGTAAATTTTTATCTGCAACAAATTCTTGCAATGCCTTATCTGAGTAAGGGTCGACGTATATCACATGAAAGCGATTTTTTAATGCAGGAGAAAGCGATACTCGTCCTTTCATATAGCTTTGATTAACTGAAGCAAAAAATCTGACGCCAGGATGGGGGGTCATGAGATGGCCGTCCATATCGATACCCGTTGTTAAGTGATGAAGCATGGATTGAATGGATTGACTTAAATTCAATTCATCTAAAATGACAATCGATCCTTCTTGCACTGCGCGTAATAAAATATCTGTTACTGCTTTATCATCGCTTACGGATAATTCATAGTAACGCTGGAGTGGGTCAGGGTGATTGTGACTAAATCCATTTTTCTCTAAAATCGCTTTTAATAAGTACGATTTGCCAAGGCCTGAGTCACCTTCTAATAAAACACCTTGCTTGAGATGAGTGGTCTTTTGTTTATTTGCTATTTGTTGCAAGGCGTGATGGCGCAACAATAAATCCTGTTCAATCGCATCGACTAGTGGCGCTTTTTCTGAAGGGATAATGCAATTGTCAGAGAATCGTATGATAGAAGAAGGACTGGGGGAGAGGTTGAATTTTTTTTGCCAGCATGTCATTAACTCATGACGTTTTTGGGGATCTTGAATACTAAAAGCAAATTCAGCGATGGCTGATCGATAAATAATGTTTGCTATTTCATTTTTGTTTTTTGGTTTTTCATTGATTGTTATCAAAGCGGTGCGTTCTGAGAAATTTACTAAATCACGAATAGAATAAAAACAAGTTGGATTGTATTTTTTTACTAACTCATAAACTGAAAACAAATCATCGACATAGCTATATAGATCAGCCGAATCAAGAATGTCTTTTAAGATATGTTCGCTGATAAAATAGTTGCTAGGCATATCAAAATAAATTGTTTCGCTGTGGTTCAATAAAAGAGAATGATAATAGCAACCTGGAAAATTTTCGGGATTGCCAGTTCCAACCACTTTATGATAAGGCGTTAATGGATACAGGGTTCCTTTATAATAAACGGATCGATCGTTGCGTAATAACCCTTTGAGAAAATCTTTTGTTCCGGGTAGTTGCATATTTAATTCATCGATTAATAAAACAAGGGGTTGGGTTGGTTTGCTGGTTAGCCATTTAATTAAACCATCTTCCCCTTCTAATACATCAAATTGCATCTTGCTTTGTAATGTTCTGACCGTATGCGTTTTTCCAATGCCTGGATCACCCTTCAACATGATTATAAAAGTTTGATCATCTTCTAGTAAACATTGTAATTGTTTTTCTCGTTTTGTTGAGAGGGCATGGGTGGGTTTTTTTTGTGATGTGAGTGTTAAGCTCGGAGAAACAGTCGACCACAAACGATCCCATGTTTCTTTTGATAAAGTGGGATAAGTGCAAGAAGGATCGAATGCTGATTCTAAATTTTTTCCTAATATCGAGATAAGTGCTTCGCCATTGAGGCAATTTAACAAGTGCCAGGCGTGGGATTCCCATTCTTTTTCTGTTTTTAAATTAAGTTGATAAGCTAGCTGCATTAATTTTCGTTGATTAATGTGATACGGTAAAAATGGTCGGAACAAATATTTCCCTATCACATTTAAATAAGCGTAATCCTTGCTATTTTTTAAATAAGCATAATTTACCAAACCTTTTATTGGATTGTGCGGATGTAATTTTCCTTTTTTAATATGATGCAAGAAAGCTTGAATCATGTGAAACGTTAAATAATGATGTTCCGGTCGGCCTGGCCCTTCAGAAGGGATGCGCTGCCGATAGGCGTGAAAAAAATTAATGTTTTCTAAAATCAAAGAATTTTCATTTGAAAAATGTTTTTGATAAGATTCGAATGAATATTCGTGTTTAACAGCATAATGCAGTGGTAAATCTATTTCTGCTTCTAGCGGCATTACGGCATACAATTTGCCGGTTATCTCTAAGCGTTCTCCATTATTTTGTAAATAAGGAGAGTGGGTTTGTAGTAAAGGTAATAGTTTTTGATAAAGAGCGGGAGATAATTTGCCATTTAAGATAACCGTTTCACCTTGAATGAGCGCTTCTAAAGCTTGTTTTCGTTGATGAACGAAATCAAAGGATCCTTCTTTTTGTTGCTTAATTTCAATTTCAGCGATTAAGTCTGTAAAAGTGGTATGTGGCGAAACATCAATGATCATCGATTTTTTGCCCGAATTTTTGATAAATAGATGCTTTTCATGGGCGTAATAATCAGGATCATTTGAAATAATCACTGAGTCAGAAGGGAGGTTGTTTAGTGAAGCACATTGAGCAACTTGATCGATCCGGGTGTTGGGTGCTAAAACAAAATAAAATAGTTTCTCTGGGTGAGTTTGTTGAATCGTTGATAATAATTCTTCCCAGTCAGCAAGAGGAATATTTTCAGTGATATAAAAAGCATCGTTGTTAGGATTGAAAGTATCTAAGTAACCGGGGTATTTCATCGCTTGATTTTTTTTATTAATATGTAATTGCTCGTAACAGTCATGAAAATTATAGAGTCCTAAATAAATAAGATTTTTATTTTCGATATCCCCATCTGTTGAAACATGTACGTTAGGAAGTGCGCGTTTGTGAGGTTGTTCGTCAGAAATGATAATGGTTTGATTTGAAATAGATTCAAATTTCCCATTGTAAAATAATTTGTTTTCCGATTTGATTCGGTTTAGAAGTGATTCAAAATTAGAATCATTGGTCGGTGGATTATGGGTAATTAAAGGAGAGGTGAGTCGAATGGCTTCGATTAATTTTCCTTCTTTCAGTGTAATGCGATCATCTTGATAATTAATTTGTCCTAATAAATATTTTCGCCAATTTAAATTATGAAATAAATCAACATGAATCGGCGGATTGGCTTGAATTTTTTCTGAGCGAGCAATTTGATCGGTAGAAATAAATTGTGTCGCTTGCGTGGTATAAGATTGGCAGCGTGAACTAAAGACGATGCAAGATTCTGAATTCTTAGATTTCAATCCAATGACTTTAACCTGTGTTGAAAATGGTTCGCCTAATAAAGTGGGGTGGGTATCTAAGATGCTTTTGTAGCTAGCAATTTCTTCCGGTGAGAAATTAGACCAATTTACGACGATGTAACCTCCGTTTTTAATCAAAGTATGAAGAGGTCCTTTTATTTTTTGATGTTTCCCATTTTCTAAGCGAGATGAATTTAAAAACAAGGAAAAGTCAGTTGCTTGATTAATGTAAACATAATGTTGTTCTGGATTGAAATGGTTATCTAATTCTTTTAAAGAGCGAATAAGAAATGCACTGACCTCCCATGGATTAGTTTCATCGTCTAATAAAAGCAAGGGTGAAAGAGAAGAGGTTGGTTCTAAAATGGGTTGCACGGATTGAAACGGTGTTGGTTTGACTAATTCTTCGAACTGTTCTTCATAGAATTGGATGATTGCTTGATTGGCATCCAGCAAAGGAGGAGGAAGCAGATGTTGGTCTTGCTCTTCTTTTTCAGGAGGTTGATGGGTTGATGGGTCGGATGACGGTGATGCTTCTTCTGAAAAAATATTTTTTCTATTCTCAATCGGTGTTAAATCTAAAATAAAGCCACCACCTAATTCGTTGCAATACCACACCCAATCAGTGCTATTTTCAGCATGATACGGTGTTTCGCAAAAGAGATGTAATTCATTGCGAATGATGCGAGCGGGAACCCCTAAATAGCGTGCCAACAGCATATAGGATTCACCGCGATGTCTGCACGATCCTTTTTGTTCTAAAATAATACGGATCATATTAGATAAATAATCGGAAGAATCACCGCTTAATTTTCCTTCTCGAAAATTCTGACAGTAATGCGTTAAACGAGAGAGTTTTTCGATGATGTTAAGAGAGGGATTGAATAAAAATGACAAAGGATGATTGCTTGAAAGGATGAAAGATTCTAATTTATGAATGGCATTAATAATAGTGATGGGTAGTAAAGTTGTATTAGCTATTTGAACAGGCAATCCTTCCGGTTTTTTTTGGTAAGCAAAATTTTTATTGAATTGGTAGAGAATCGCTATTTTTTGATTTTTTTCGGAAGATAACAATTTCACATAAAATTGTTGATATTCTCGGTGCCAAAATAATTGCACAAGATCAGGCGGATTGAAATAAAAGCGAATAGAGTTTTGAAGAAATGGTTGGTTGGCCGTTAGCGGATAAAATTGGTTGGGTTCTAGGATTCCCTCAAAATAACCCAATGCCTCATTCGGGTTTTTTTTAATATTTTCTTTGAGATTTTTCAAATCGTTGTGTGTAAAGTTTATTTGTTTGATGGGTGATTCAACCAATGCATTTTTATCTAGCTGCGCACAAAAAAGAAGAGTTTTTTCATCGGTGACGGTATCCGTGATACTAAAGCGATAATGATTTTTATCGGAAAAGGGGGGGGATGTGTAGATATTGTAACTTAATTCATCTTCGGCTAGGTGTTTTTCAGAGGTGACCTCTGTCTCTGTGTCGGGGTGGTATTTTTCAAAGAAAAGTTTTGACGAGCATAGGGAGACACTGCTTGATTTATTTATTTGATCGAGTTCGATGTCTGATTGTTTGATCGTCGTGTGTGATGTTTCTATTATAGAGATGTCAGTTGTTTTGGGAATGGCAGATAAAATGGGTTGAGGATCGGGTGTGTAAATTTCAATGATGTTTAATTCTTTGCAATCTTCGAGATTTAAAACGCGACATGTATTTTTGTTATCGATAGTTAATTTTTTTAGGTGGATGCATTTTTCTAAATTCAGTGTGAAGTCAGGGATTGTTAAATTGATTTTTATCAAGCGATTTAAATGGGATGCATTAATGGTGGTTTTTTCTGGTTGAAGTTTTGAAATGCTGAGTTCTTTAAGGTGGGTGAGACAAGTTAAATCTAAAAAGTTGATATTTTTGCAATAGAAAATCGTTAAATTTTCGAGAGCTGTGCAGCCAGTTAAATTCAAATTAACCAAACTAGAACATGTCTTGAGGGTTAGTTTTTTTAAATGTTTGCATGAAGACAGGTCAAGAGATTTGATACGATTACTGGTTAATTCTAGTTCTTCTAAATTTTTGAATGGTTCAAGATCGAATTTTTCTAATTTATCCGAGTTATCTGTGGGGGCAACGATTTCCGGTTGTTCC
>CAYTKY010000105.1:0-5407 GCA_964438435.1 uncultured Coxiellaceae bacterium
TCTCGCTCGCAATGACGAGTCCGTGCTGAATCGTGACAATAGGGGTTTTTCAGGGACGACTAAGTATAATCTTGTATGCTTGCACCGAAAGCCTAGCCATTCCTTTCGCCGCCAGGGTAGACGCATCTAATTTTTCGCCATAGCGCGTAACAATATTACAGACAGTATTCGCCGTAACCAGTTAACTCTGTGGGCAAAGCCAGACTATTTTTATCGATTTGGCGAAAACGTAGATTCGCTTACTCTGCTTGGTCGTTACCTCCCTCTTTGCCTTTTGCCGAAACCGATGCATTTTTCTCCGTTCCTCTCAGTTTCCCTTTGGCACTACCGGCTAATCCCTGAGTTTGACCCATGGCCGCTCTCGCACCTCCCGCAGCAGATCCGACACCCCCTTTCGTTTCACCCAATGCTTCTGATTCACCTCCAGCGCCGCCTGGTGCATGATGTCCGCCGCCGATCCAAGCCATGACTTGAGAAGGAATGACATGAATAGCAGAAAACGCTTTATTAACCACCACTACCAAAAAGCTCACATAAGCCATTAAGAAAAGAGCAAACGACAAAGGTCCTGCTGCTTTCGTGGTCGAATTAGCACCGATAACACCTTGAATAACCGATGACCAAAAGGCTTCGTTGACCATTGATAAAACCACCCTAAG
The DNA here is from genome assembly GCA_964438435.1 of uncultured Coxiellaceae bacterium. GTDB lineage: Bacteria > Pseudomonadota > Gammaproteobacteria > DSM-16500 > DSM-16500 > Aquicella. The sequence goes on from CAYTKY010000105.1 coordinate 660, forward strand.
AAGGTACATCGAAGCAACTAAACCAAATATCATTAAACAAGGGCGTAAAAAGACGTTAAAAATAAGCATGATGGCATGTTCTGCTTTACCTAATAATTCATGCCCTTGCGCCGTCGGACTTAAAATGCCTAAGGCAACCAACGGTCCGGCCACCATCGTTTCAACCACAGCCAATAACCAAGCGATCGCTCCTGTCGTAAAAACAATAAAAGGAATTAAAGGAATATAAATAGCTAACGTTCCACCCAAACTAATTAAAATACCCAAAATACCGAAAATCAGTGGAATAAGGACAAAATAAACAAGTATGGCGCCTGGGCCTACCGGATTCGGCATACCCGTACCTAAAACGAAGAAGGTTATGTTTCCCGCTATCCCTAAAACGAGTGTGATACTTAAAAAAACCACAAAAAGGATTTGCGCAGCCAGCAACATGCCTGCACCCGCCGTCTGCAATTGCACGAGGGGATCAACACCATCATCTCCTTCTGGGTCAATCCCACGACCCACATCGCTAAGAGCATTATCTGATTCACCCATGACATCACTAATGGCACCCGCTGCTTGATCGCCTCTTTCAGGCACCGTTAATCCCGGGCCTTGCGTGCCTGAACTCATACCAGATTCATTTTCATCCCCACCCTCACCTCGATCCGCACCGTAATCCTTCGAAGCCGTCACAAAATCTTTCGCTGCTCGAAAATTATTTCTGAACTTAGCTAATGATTTTTGATTCACGCTTTTGACAGAAACAGTTAAAGTGGGTGAAGCAGAATTCGTGTTATTACTACCTTCTCTTGCGAGGGAATAATAATAAGCCCCTGCAAAAATCCATCCTCTAGACGTAATATCTTTAAGCGTTGCAGTCATTTTACGTTGATTATCTTGATCTGTAATATAATCCTTAACTGTTTTTTGCAAAACCGCAGAATATTCATCACTCAACTTACCGATAAAATCGCCCAACTTCAAAGAAGGAGCATATAGCTGTGTCACGGCACCTATTCCTGCATTTTGCAATGCTTCGGGAGGGGGGCCTTCTTCATCCGGGCTCGGAAAGATTGCATTATTATTATTTTGACAAGTTTGAAGTTGAGCGACAGGTGAAGATGAACTAATGCAACAACTTCCTTTTGCAATATCATTGGGTCGACAATACGTATTATAAATCCAATCCCAACTGGAATCCGACGCCATATAAGAAGAAACATAAAACTGGCGATAACTCAAATCTTTGCTCGCAAAATCTTCTGCGTCGGCTATCAGTTCTTTCACTACTTTTTGTAATTCTGTATTTTGTGCTTGGCAGGTCGCACACCCTAACGAATCCTTTTTTTTATCACAAATTTGTTTCGTATTGCAGTATTTAATCGTCCCGCACATGCCAAAAGGTCCGAATGCATAAGCCGAACTATCCTCCCTAATAACGTCATCCGCTTGCAAGTTATTCTTGCAAAAAGGGAATAAACCCTTGGACACAGCCCCAGCCGATATGGAACAAAAATAAAGACCACCCATTTCTTCCGCTATTAAATCTGAATCACTTTTATTACCTTGGTTTGTACCACCCTGCTTTTTTTTAGTCTCCACAGAAAGCTTGGCGCTTTCGTAACTCGCAGCAGTTAAACTAAATGGCGGATTTTGTCTTAATGTTGCATCACAAACTAACGATTGAAATAAAGCCGTTAAATTTTGCCTTACCCCCACGGTTGTCACAATGGGCGTTGCCGTTGTCACACCAAAAATTTTAGCCTGAATGGTGGTATCCCACAGTTTATCGGCAGCCCCTACTCCCTGCACCACAATCCACATCATCACAATTTGGATAAACGAATAACCCGAAGCGGAAGGCACCAATGCAGCAATACCAATGACTGTCCGGATGGGTAACCACAGACTATGTCCTCCCCATTTTTTCCCCATGAATTCACCTTCATGAGCCGTCGCTAACACACCCATCACCGTCACATAAACAACAATCAAAGCACCAACGGCAAGAATAATGGAATTAAATGTTCTAAACATTTCGCCAAGGACGATAGGAAGCGTGGTTACCACATCCTCACAACCATTCTTGGGTGTTGGAATGACATTCGTGCCATTAGCACTCATTGTCATATTGCCAAAAATAGCTTGTAAATAACAAAGGGAACGATCGCTACTTGAAAAAGCTTTAAAGATATCGATCATGCAGAATCCTCGTCACTTAATATGTATTTTTTCCAATCTTGAATAGTTGCACCTAATTGACGACGATGCATTTGAAACGACCAAAAGTGATATTTAAACGCTTGACTAAAAAAAAGAGTCGCGACGGCTAATCCTAATAACCAACTACCCAATGCGTGATAAAGAAATAATAAAAAAAACGCATAAAGAAAAGTAAGGATACCAACCAATAAAAAAATCCATGCATACGTGAGATATTTTTTTGTAAGCCCTTTGATATCTGCTTCCGTTAAATGCAGTCGTTTCAATGCATTTTCAAACGTTTCCTCATGCTCAGGCTGGCTTACCGTGAATAAATTTGCCAGACTGGATTTGATTATTTCATTTTGATCTTTAAAAGAATCGTAATCCATCCATGCTTTAGGATCAAAAAATGTTTTGCGTGAGATTTTGAAGAAACGACCGATTGGCATAACAACACCTTTTTGCATGGGAGTTGAAGCTTATTATTATATGAGATTGATTCATTTGTTAAGTAAAATCAAACTTGTTAATATGAAATGCTATTCACGCCATCTCACTGGAGCATACCCATGTCAAGATGCTTTTCCAAATACTCTTTTTTTAACCTGTTGATTCTCTTTTTTGTGCTAACGACTAGCTTTGCCCAATTCAACAATCCGCCAGGAGGCAGTCAAAGTACATCCGGCAATACAGAATTACCTCCGGCCGATTTTAAAAAAATGGTCGATTCGTTAGAAAAACAAAATAAAGCCACGCTTAGTCAACAAATCAAAGATGAAATTTGTAGTCAAACCTCTAAAGGAACTTGTCCTAGTGGTGGTGGCTCAAATGCCAGTACCGTGCCTCCTCCAGCAAACATCCCGCCCAGTGGCAACACTTCAACAACAACGACTACTTCCTCTACGGGTGGTTCATCATCGGTTTATACCGGATTTGGTAGTAGCGGTACCAACGCAGGGACCGGTAGCGGCACGGGGACCAATCCCAGCAATAATACCCCCAAACAACCACCTGCAGCGGGTGGCTTAAATATTAAATATTAAAAATCAGAAGAAGGAATTTATTTATGCAATCACCTTTTTTGAAAAAATTTCTTATCCTATTAGGCGCTGCGACCACCGTCAGTTTAGTCAGTACGTCGAATTTAAGAGCACAGGGAGCCAGCGAGGAATATTTGCGTCAAATCGCACAAAACACAAACAATATATTGCAGAAAGTAAATAATTTGCCGGCTTATTTGTCCAATTTGGCACAAATGGCTTTGGCTTTTACAGCAGCTGATAATTCAAACGCAACAGCCAACACACAACTTAATTTCACTAAGTTAAATAATTTAATTAACAAGAATTCAACAACACAACTTTCATTACAAACCCAACTAAATGGTGAATTATTTAAAAATGCGGATCCTATTGAAACAATGGTTCCTTATGCAAATGATCTAACTTATTCCACTATACTCGGTTCACCTTACCTCAAACCTGATCCGCGTGAAAAAGCCAGTGGAAAAAATCAACCGCCCGCACAAGATGCCGCCATCAATTATGTTAAAAATGCCAGTGGCATTAGCCTGTTTCACTTTATGCCAGGAATAGGATGGAAGGGATCTGCTGTCGATCAAAAAAGATATTTTGGTTATTACAATACAGTCATGGCAGTTGAGTCATTTAACGGATACATACTAAGTAATCAATATGCCGATGGGAATCAAACAAATACGCTGCAACAAACATTGATTAACCAAGCCTCCGATCCAAAAAATTGGTTCGCACAAATTGCTTCTGAAAATATTGGTTATGTATTACGGCAACTTTTATTATATCAATCTCAAGTATTTGTTTTACTCACTCAACTGGTTCAAACACAAAAACAAATGCTCAATGCACAGGCCATGACCAATGCCGTGTTGATCGCGAGCAATACACAACAGGAAGCTTATTTAGCTGGTAAAGCGCAAGGAGCCTTATAATTTATGCCTAAATTAGATTTACTGACTTCTCATGAATTTTGGCAAAATTACGATGACCCCATGATTTATCGCGTCATTGCTTTTATGGAAACCGTCGAAGATTTCACACTCGATGGCACACCGATGCTTGAAAAAACAATCGACAAATTAGGCGATGCCTTAGAAGAATTGAATAGTTTTGAACTTAACAAAGAAGATGAATTTATTAGTTTATGTGCTCATCTTAAAACATCGCGTATTTTACGTTTATTACAAACAATCGACACCATTGATCCTGGTTCTGCTTCAAAATTACTGATGTATGCAGAAGAAAATAATACACCTGATCACATCATGGCTGGCTTATTTCTACGTCGTAATATTATTTTTGAACGATTAAGATTATTAGCCCGCGTTTTTTCTCAAGAACGATTAGAAATGGTCCTGAAAGTACTTGAGCGAGAATCTAGCTAACAAGTCATATAAAAATAACGGCTCTTCTGGAATGACTGTGGTTAAGTTAGTTATTTTTTGCAATGGCTCGTCGGGCTCCGCCCTTTTGCGCTTTACTTGCAAAAAAAAACTAACTTAACCAAAGTCATTCCAG
>CAYTKY010000106.1:0-5246 GCA_964438435.1 uncultured Coxiellaceae bacterium
CCAATGATTATTCTTTTCATCAACGGCATTGCTTCTAGGTGGTATCACAATATCAGTGAGGTTTCGGCAAGCGAGTGTGACTTTCCCCATCCATAATATCTAACCTAATGACCTTTAACTTGCATGATAAAGGTCAATTATGTCGTCAACAAAGCAATCACGAAACAAGCCATCTCTCAATGAAGTCAAACAGCATTTCTCCGATTGGCGAAACACACGCAGCAAACACAGCAGGATTCCGGATGAACTCTGGGGATATGTACTGGACTTGATAGGTCATTACTCACTGGATGAAATATCTACGTCATTAAATGTTTCTACCAAGCAAATCCAGGCTAGATTGGACATCTATGCTAACACAGTCACATTCGTAGAAGCACAACCTAAATCTCTTCTTGTAAATACGCCACAGCATCGTTTACTTCTTGCGGTTGAGCCAGTAGATTTCAGGCGCGGCATTGATGGATTAAAAGCAATTTGTCAGCGACAATTATTATGTGATCCGTTTAGCGGAACCATCTTTGCTTTCACCAACCGTGCTCGCACATCAGTTAAATTGCTTGTGTTCGATGCCAGTGGATTTTGATTATGCCAGAAGCGGTTTAGTCAAGGGAGGCTTGCTTGGTGGCCAGATGGCAACGCACAGACTGTCTCATTGCGTGCCAGTGAATTGCAAGTATTATTGGCTCAGGGTAACCCGATGAAGGCTGGCATTCCAGCAGATTGGCGTTGCATTCATCAGGCTACTAAAGATGATGTTGCTATTGAATCTTGATAATTCCATGGCAGCCATTTTTCCGGTTCTTTAACAATTAGATTTTTATATTCTTGTAATGCGATCAGGTAATGCAAGGGATTGATGTCTGATAGCACGCAAGTATAAATAATACTGGTGAGCACACCACCTATTATTGCACCGTATTCTGTTTTGTAGAACAACCAGGTTCTACGTCCACGTATGGGAATCTTCAACGCGCGCTCCAGCATATTGTTGTCGATCGGAGCACCTTCAATACGCAGGAACTGAGTGAGCTCAGGCCAGTGTTTCAACATGTATCTCACTGCTTTTCCAAGCGCGTCATTCGGTTCTACCTGTTTGGATAAAAGCAGGTTTTCAAGATAAATATGCAGATTATCCATGATGGGTTTACTGTGTTCTTGATGATATTGCAAACGTTCCGATTTACTCATCTCACGTGTTTTCTCATCATACTCAAACACCTTGGCAAGACGCTCCATCACATGAATACAGGGTTCAGGATAAAATTCCTTTAAATCATCAAACTTGCGAAAGCCGTGGCTTAGGCAGTTGCATAGTATGGTTTTAAATGATTCTGGAACATTACGACTGAGCGCATCACACATCTGTATCACTGTCTCAGCCTGGGCATCACGTTTTTGCAGGAGTCGATTCAGGTTTTCACCCGCATGCAGCTTGCTATTATAAAAAAGCGCGATGTCTCGTTCTTGTGAGCGTGAAATCAAACCAGATGTAAACATTCCTGTTCGCTCCTGGTCTGGATGTAATCGACTATAGCGAATGATATCGGTGATTTTTACATGACTATCGTCGTTATGAATCAGCTCGCCGTTGGCGGCATTTTTCTCAAGCGCTGGAAAGACTAGCAAGGCAGCACCACCGACTTCTTCTACCAACTGCCATTGAGTGGATGCTGGTAACGGTGTAACTAGTATAGATTGAAAGTAAGCCTGGCGCTTGAAAGGTACAGCCACGTAGTATTTTTGCAATACTAATGCTGCCTTGAAAGCAGCATCGTATTTTTCATTGCCGATCAATGCAGGTATTTCAGCTGAGATGTAATAATCGCATAAAGCGCAACGTAATTTTTCAATCCAGTATTTATGTACGGCTGCGAGGTTTTGTCCTTTTACTCGAACAATGACACCGGGTTTGGGTGAATAAAGGTTGCCTCCACAGTGCATTGGGCAAGGATCGCCTGCTTTCAAATCAGGAATGAGGATATGATGTTCGATTGTGTTTTTATATGCAGAATGCGCTAATCGACCATGGCCTGGTTTTTTAGCTGGTTCAGGCTCTATGAAGTCGCTAGGAGAATCAACATCAGTATTTTGATCACCGCTAGCTTCTGATGATTTTTCTTTCTGTGGTTGATTGTTATCGTTTTTTGGCCTTTTACTACGACGGTGATTTTTACCACCTTGACCAAAAACCAGTTTGCGTATATTCGCGAGCGTAATCTTATGGCTCAACAGGGCGTCAGGAAGCCAAACAGCCAGACGAATGCATGATGTTGTAAATTCTTTGATGTCAGGCGACAGATTGGATGATTCAATGGCGGCATAGCAGCTTCTATTTCAGTTGGGGATTTCTCAATAATTTTGGGCAGCTCTTTACCGCTCATTCACGTGATCCGTGTAGAAAAGTGCGTGAAGACTAGCGATTATTTATATAAAAATCAACAGGATGTTTATAATATTGTCGGCATATCTTGTCTGGCATGCGTTTGATGGGTACTATAAGCACTTACTGGAAGGGTACAATGCATCGTTTTGAAAAAGATGCGCCTTTCCCTGAGGAAATAAAAAAATATCCTCATGTTGCATTTTTAGTACCTGATCTTAAGAAAGCTATAAAAGGCCGCCATGTTATATGGGGGCCGATAGAATCCAAGCCAGGAATCTATGTTGCCATGATTAAAGACCCAGCGACAGGAATGCCTGTGGAGCTGCTTCAATCCAAATTAACTAAAATTGGCATGATAAAACTGCATAAAAAACTAATCAAAATGACTGATTAAAATACTAGGGTGTATCGTCATGATTTTTTGACGCCTGGTGGATTCCAGGTTCCGTTGATGATAGTTTCTTTAGGCCAGTAGAATCGAAACATTAACACAAAATCTCCTGCTGGAGCTGGCAACCAATTTGCTTCTTTATCTTTGCCAGGCGATACATTTTGGATATAAATATCCACAGATCCATCGGCATTTGATTTAAGATGGTCTCGTTCGCTCACTGTGTATTTGTTTAATGGATTATTTACAAAATAGTATTGATTGTTGTACATCGTTAAGGACCAAAAACCACTTACAGGAGGTAATTTGCCTTTCTCGAAATGAATGACATATTTGTTTTCACCATTTAATTTTTTTCCATCACTATCAACTGTTGTGACAGGATAAATCGCATCTTGCGGGCGGTTCGCACCTAAGCCGTAGTAAGCAATAAAAGCACGTTGTAAATAATCTGTGCCATACAATCCTGTATTTGTTGAATACATCCACCCATTTTTTATAACGCCAGCTTCTTTTTCATGGCTCATAATTTTTTCTTGTCCTGCTTTCACTGCTTGATCTAGTCCTTTCTTAGCGTCATCACCAAGTTTGCTCATATCAAAATCTTTGCCTGGTTCAATGCCAAGTTTTTTTAATTTTTCGACCATGGCTTTGTCTGCAGCAGCAGGAGGATTGTCTTTTATGAGCGTAGCTAACATTCCGAAATAAGATGTTGCATTCAATGCATTGACTTGATCGCGTACAGGTGTCTTCATGTCAATTTGAGAATTAACCTGGCCAGTAGGCGGAGTATAATCTTTTCCATAAAAACTTAAAGGGATCAGTTTGTATTGATCTTGCAATTTGTGTACGGCTTCATAATCTTCTGGTGTGCCAGTACAATATGTACGGCCAAGTATCCAAATCATGTTGGTAGGTGATTTTATTTCGCTTAAGCCAGATGGTAACGTACCTTTCCAGTTGGGTCCGACAATCACATAATTCTGTGCTTTTGTGCCAGTGGTGCGAGTTCCAGGCACGCTGAATACATCTGTCCAAGCACTTAACATAGGCAGAAGAAAATAACGATTATTTTCATTCGGTATTTGTAATACATAAGGTTCCTTCGTTAAATCCAACCATGCAGCTGAATATAAGGTATCTGCATTCGGAGCAGTCACATCACGAAACGAAGCATTAGGATATTCTCGTAAATTAATAAATTGTCCTATCGGACCTCGTGTGCCTTCGGGTTTAGCTACATTAGTCATCACTTCCTTTGTTATTTCCATCGTCACTAAAGGATAAGCGTATATGTATGCTTCAGTACCAAGTTTTAATGCCTCGGCTTCGCTCAATTTTGTATTTGTAGCAGCATAACCGGGTTGGGTAAGTGTGATGGCTGAAAAAACAAGAGAGAAGAATACCGAGTTACGCATGATAATACTCCTTGTCATGAATCATTTTGATGATAACTTATTAATATTATATCACGATGTTATTAGCATGATTCAATTAGGAGAGCATTCGTATTTTTTGAAGTAAAAACAATGAACTTATAGCCTGAGTATCAATCGCTTAGCACGATAGGCTACAAACAAGCTGCTGCTTATTACAATAATGCTGCAGGTAAATATGGTTTAAATCCTAGTAAATATGAAAAATATTTAGCAGAGAACAATTTCAAATTAATATTACGAGAAAGTGATCAGGATACACATTTGGTTTGGATTGCACAGAAAGAATAATTGATATGATCATTTTTTTTGAAACAATTCAACTGATACTTAAGGGTAATATTCGGTATATTTGTCTAAAGCATCTTGAAAGGTATGAGTAGACTTTTCTGGGTAACTTTCCCAAAATTTTCCTGGGAAGAGATCGTTACCCGTTGCTGCTTGTAGCCCTTTTATAAAAACTTCAGTCGCCGACATTGTATCATTGCCTCAATCCTTCCAACCTTTTTGTTTTGGGCCCTTTAGTCCATCAAATGGCGTTTAGGTGAATAGAAGATTTCTCTGCTTTCTGTAATTCATCTTCTACTGCCTTTTTATTTTCAGGCGTTGGTTTGGTTGAGAGCGGAGTTGGATTAAAATGATTCGTGCCTTCCTGATACGTCACTCTTTCTTTTGCTTTTTGTTTTAAATTCTGTAGAGGTAATAAATTTTTATTTGCTAATCGTTTAATAAAAGCGTCATAGAGTTTCGGAGTAGGTAATGCAATGCGAAGAGATAAGATATTGCCTTCCTTATCTTGTTCAAGCATTTTGCACCTATTAGATATACCGTTTTCTTCCAATTCTTTTAAAATTGCATTAACAAATTTTTTCAATTCATTACGCTGTTCTAGCGATAAATCTTTAGGCTGACATAATAATTTAATTGTCAGCGTACCAAGATCTCTATCGTTATCAATTAACAATAGTCGCTTTGATACTCGAGTTTGGCACTTTAGGCCGCTCGCGACAACTGATCTAGCAAGGTTTCCCAT
>CAYTKY010000107.1:0-5212 GCA_964438435.1 uncultured Coxiellaceae bacterium
AGAGGGATGAATAAACGTGAAGATGAGTAAACAGATGCGTATGATGCTGACGGTCGTTGGTATTTTATTCGGCTGCCTATTTTTATGGAAAGCATTTCAAGGTTGGATGATGCGACGTTATTTTGCATCCATGGTGCCGGTTGTGACCGTCTCAACCATGAATGTGAATTATTCAGCCTGGCAACCTAAGTTAACGGCATCGGGTAGTTTAAGTGCGGTGCTGGGTGTGGATATTACAACATCACTAGCAGGCATGGTTCAAACCATTTATTTCACACCGGGAAGTACGGTCAAAGCGGGCACTGTATTAGTGCAATTAAATGCGGACACAGAAATCGGTCAATTAAAATCTTTGCAGGCTAATGCGGAATTAGCGAAAATCACTTATCATCGCGATAAAGCACAATATGCTGTGCATGCTGTTAGCAAACAAACGATTGATAATGATTATCTCAATTGGAAAAGTTTAGAGGGTCAAGTAGAAGAACAAGCGGCAACGGTTGCGAAAAAAACATTGCGTGCACCTTTTACAGGACGTCTTGGAATTAGTCTTGTTAATCCAGGTCAATATGTGAATACCGGTACGAAAGTTGTATCGCTGCAAACATTCGATCCCATTTTTGTTGATTTTTATCTTCCACAACAAGCATTATCGCAAATTAAAATTGGACAGCGTGTGACAGTGACCGTCGACGCTTATCCTCATCAAACTTTTTCTGGAAAAATTACCACGATTGATCCTGCTGTTAATTCAGGTAATCGCAATGTGGAAGTCGAAGCAACGATTGCAAATCCAAAAGAGATTTTATTACCCGGCATGTTTGTTTACGTCTCCGTTGAAGTGGGTGTTCCCACACGTTATCTCACTATTCCGCAAGCAGCGGTTTCTTTTAATCCTTATGGTGACGTGGTTTATGTTGTGCGCAGAGAAGGAGAGGATAAAAAAGGTCAACCTATTTTAGTTGCCAAACAAGCTTTTGTCACAACGGGCGATACACGTGGAGATCAGGTCGCTATTCTTAAAGGTCTCAAAAAGAACGATATGATTGTTACCAGTGGACAAATTAAATTGAAAAATGGGGATCGCATTGCCATTAATAATAAAGTGGTACCTGCCAATAATCCTGCACCCACGTTTGAAAATGATGAAGAAGAATAGATAAAAAATAATGTGATAAACGAAGGATGATCAATTATGAGTTTTACAGATTTGTTTATCAAACGTCCTGTGCTAGCAACAGTTGTGAGTTTGTTTATTTTGGTGATGGGACTTCATTCCTTATTCTCATTGCCCATCATGCAATATCCCTTTACTGAAAACGCTGTTGTCACGGTTGCGACTACTTATACAGGGGCAGATCCCGACGTGATCGCTGGTTTTATTACAACGCCGATAGAAAATTCGATCGCGCAAGCGCAAGGGATCGATTACATGACATCCAGCAGTACGCAAGGCAGTAGCACGATACAAGTAAATTTACTTTTAAATTACGATCCATTAAAAGCCTTATCTGATATTACAACCAAGGTAACGGCTGTTTTAAATCAATTACCCAAAAATTCACAGCAACCGGTGTTAACTGTGGCGGTCGGCGAAACCATTGATTCCATGTATATTGGATTTTATAGTGATGTAATTCCTGATAATAAAATTACAGATTATTTAATTCGCGTTGTTCAGCCTAAATTGCAAGCAATCAATGGGGTGCAAGTTGCGGAAATTATAGGTGGACGTGAATTTGCAATGAGAGCGTGGTTGGATCCTGTAAAATTAGCAGGTTATGGTATCACTCCTTCTGAAATATCAAATGCATTAGCCAATAATGATGTCATTTCAGCGGTGGGACGAACAGATGGCAATATGGTCACGGCCAATCTCACTGTTGACACAGGGTTAACATCAGTAGATCAATTTCGCCATATGGTAATCAAATCACAAAATGGTGCCATTATTCGATTAGGTGATGTGGCTGATGTTTCATTAGGTGCGCAAAATTATGATTCAGCGGTGAGTTTTGATGGGCAAGCGGCTGTTTACATCGGCATAAAAATTTCACCGTCAGCGAACTTATTATCAGTTATTCAAAATATCCGGCAAGTTTTTCCCAGTATTCAAGAAGAATTTCCAGAAGGATTGGATGGGAAAATTATTTATGATGCGAGTGCTTATGTCGATAGTTCGATTCATGAAGTCGTGAAATCATTGATTGAAGCTTTTCTGATTGTAACTGTTGTTATTTATTTATTTTTAGGTTCGATTCGTTCAGTGTTGATTCCATTAATTGCCATCCCACTATCCATTGTGGGTGCTTTTTTTATTATGTTGTTATTAGGTTATACGATTAATTTATTAACGTTGCTTGCATTAGTGTTAGCAATTGGATTGGTTGTCGATGATGCGATTATTGTGGTTGAAAATGTGCAACGTCATATGGAAGAAGGAAAATCACCGCTCGAAGCAGCTGTGTTAGGTGCGCGTGAATTAGCTAATCCCATTATTGCGATTACCGTTGTTCTCATTGCCGTTTATGTGCCGATTGGATTTATGGGAGGATTGACTGGCGCATTATTTACGGAATTTGCTTTTACTCTAGCAGGGGCTGTGACCGTTTCAGCTGTGATTGCGTTAACGTTATCACCGATGATGTGTTCTAAATTTTTAAAACAACATGATAAAAATGCAAACCATCATTTCGTTCAATGGATTGATGATCAATTTTTAAAATTACAACATGGGTATGAACGTTTATTGCATCAATCATTAACTTATTTGTCGGTAGTGGGTGTGTTTGCAGCGATTATTTTATGTAGTAATTATTTTCTTTTTACAACATCAAAAGCTGAGTTAGCACCACAGGAAGATCAAGGTATTATCATTGCACAAGCAACCGCATCACCTAATGCAGCTTTACCGCAAACACAATTGTACTCAACGCAAGTATATGATGTTTTTAGATCGTATCCTGAAACGAATCATGTTTTTCAAATTGATGGTTCAAGTGGTTTAAATAGCAGTATTATCGGTATGGTTTTGAAGCCATGGGATGAACGTACAGAAACAACGAATCAATTGCAACCCCAGGTGCAAAATCAAATAGATAAAATTTCAGGCGCTAAAATTGCCGCATTTCAACCGCCTTCTTTGCCGGGCGGTGGTAGTGGTTTACCGATTCAATTTGTGATCACAACAACAAAAGATTTTTCACAATTAAATAGCGTGGTTCAAGCTTTAATGGACAAGGCAACACATAGCGGTATGTTCATGTATCTTGATCCGGATTTGAAAATTGATAAAGCACAAACATCTATTTTAATTAATCGCGATAAAGCATCAGAATTAGGCATTAACATGCAAGACATTGGCAATTTATTAGGGGCTTCTTTGAGTGAAGGGTATATTAATTATTTCAATTATGCTGGCCGATCTTATCAAGTCATTCCGCAGATGATTCGAGCGCAACGTATTAATGCAGATCAATTATTAAATTATTACATTAAGTCGGTTAATAATACTTCTGTTCCATTATCCACCTTAGCAACGATTAAAACCCGTGTTGTACCTGAATCACTGAATCATTTTCAACAATTAAATTCAGCTACCATTTCCGCCATTGCTTTCCCCGGTGTAACGATGGGGCAGGCATTGGATGCATTGAAAGGTTTCGCAAATGAAACATTACCCGAAGGGTTTAGCATCGATTATGGGGCGCAATCGCGTCAGTATGTGCAAGAAGGTTCATCGCTTGTTGTGACATTTTTCTTTGCGTTGATTATTATTTTTCTTTCACTCGCGGCTCTTTTTGAAAGTTTTCATGATCCACTGATTGTGTTAATTAGTGTGCCCATGTCTATTTGTGGCGCGATGATTTTTGTGAGCTTAGGGATAGGTGGTGCGAGTTTAAATATTTATTCTGAAGTGGGATTGGTGACATTGATTGGTTTAATCAGTAAACATGGCATTTTAATCGTGCAATTTGCTAATGATTTGCAAGCAGAAGGAAAAAGCAAATTAGAAGCCATTCAAATGGCAGCCAGCATTCGTTTGAGACCCATTTTAATGACAACGGCTGCGATGGTATTAGGCGTGGTGCCACTGATTCTTGCATCAGGTGCAGGTGCTGTGAGTCGATTTAATATTGGATTGGTGATTGCAACAGGCATTGCGATTGGCACCTTGTTTACTTTATTTGTTGTGCCCGCAATGTATATGTTTTTGGCCACGACGCATCATGTTGAAAAAAGCTAAGTTATCTATTTTTGCAACAAAGCCCTCGCCAGCATTTGAGCAGTTTTATGCATTTTATTTGTCTTCCAAACGGGTCGTTGCTCTGCATCGGCGATGTTAACTCCTAGATAAAACTCAAGCTTGGCATCTTCTGCGGCGCCGGAAAAATCGAAGCTTTCTTTGAATTTATCTGACGGTTGGTGATAGTCATTATTAATATAATGGGTTATTTGTAACAGCCCCCAGCCAGCAGGTTTGCCGATTACATCAAGGCCTGAATAAGTGTAAACTACCGGCACACCAGCCTTTGCAAAGTTAAACTGATCGGCGCGATAAAAGCTGCCGTTTTCAGGCTGAGGATCTGGTTTTACAACGCGACCTTGCTGTAATGCTAGCGATTCAAGCATACCATCCAAGCTCGACATGCCTTGACCATATTGCGTAATGTCTCGCGTTCTGCCATAAAAACCCACGCCGTCTATATTGATATTTGCTGCCATGTCCTCAACAGGGATAGAAGGGTGTGTAACAAAATATTCGGAACCAAGCAGGCCTTGTTCTTCTGATGCTGTCAGAACAAAATACACGGTACGTTTCAGAGATTTTGCAAACTTACTGTATGCTTTAGCAATAGCAAGCAATCCAGACACACCAGAAGCATTATCAATGGCTCCATTGTAAATTTGCACTTTACTGGATTCAGGATCAAATTTCATACCGATATGATCGTGATGCGACGAATAAATGACAGCTTCTTTTGCAAGCTTGGGATCACTTCCAGGAATCACGCCAATCACATTGGCTGATTGGGAATAGTGAATGGTGTTCTTCAAATCAAGCGACATTTTCACACCTAGCGATACAGGCCTAAAATCTCTTTCTTCAGCTGCTGCACGCAACACATCCAGGTCATTACCGGAAAGTTCTACCATTTTTCGAGATGCTTCTTCGGTGGCCCAGCCCTTCATTTTGATACGTAGCTTACCT
>CAYTKY010000108.1:0-5137 GCA_964438435.1 uncultured Coxiellaceae bacterium
ATGAAGGCAGAGAAAGAAATATAACCACCCTGGGCTTTGATTGTTTTTCGAATGTATTCGCTTAACGCACGACTTTTTTGCAGTGCATGATGGTTAGGTTTGGGTAGTGTCATTGTTGTCTCAGATTTTTATAGCAAAAGGAATGATACATGAAAAAAAATGCATTAGCGTCAAAAGTTGCATTGATTACAGGGGCTGCGAGGCGAATTGGTGCAGAAATAGCCTGCACATTGCATTCAGCGGGGATGAATGTTGTTTTGCATTACAATGCATCAGAAGATGAGGCTGTGAATTTATGCGAGCAACTCAATCAAAAACGTGATCATTCAGCGATTGCGTTACGTGCTAATTTACATGAACCTGAAAGCGAAAAAAATTTAGTGCAACAAACGATTCATGTGTGGAATCGTTTGGATTTATTGGTCAATAATGCTTCTCGCTTTTATCGGACTAAATTTGGCGAAGTGACTGAATATGCATGGGAAGACTTAATCACCAGCAATCTTAAGGCACCTTTTTTTTTAGCACAGGCGGCTGCCCCTTATTTAACTAAAACGAAAGGTGTGATTATCAATATCGCAGATATTCATGCAGTTAGGCCTTTACGTGATTACGCAGTGTATTGTATTTCGAAAAGTGGATTAGTGATGGCGACGAAAGTGCTAGCAAAAGAATTGGGACCTGATGTGCGAGTGAATGCCATTTCGCCGGGACCTATTATATGGCCTGAGGGGGATAATTCATTATCAGAAGAGCAGAAAAAAAAGATTATCGATAGCACATTATTGTTGCGTCATGGCACACCTAAAGACATCAGTAACGCTTTATTATTTTTTATGCGTGATGGCGACTATATCACTGGGCAGGTATTGGCGGTCGATGGCGGTCGATTATTGTTTACTGAAGAGTGATTTTGCGAAATGAATTTTTTACCTACACGGATGATGACAGCGTATCGAGTTAGATTTTCTCCTAATTATTGGGATATGTTAGCGTTACTTTTTGTGTTCGCCATTATTACTTTCTTTGCATGGACCGCAAAACAAATGGCAACCCCTTATCAATTAGGTGAAGTCATTCCTATCTCGCTCAGTATTTCTGTTCTTCCTTTTTATGCAGCGCGTACCGTCGTGCGCATGTTGATTGCGTTAATTTTTTCATTATTATTCACCTTTATTTTTGCAACATGGGCAGCAAAAAATCGTCGTGCAGAAAAAATAATTATCCCTGTGATTGATGTGTTGCAATCGGTGCCTATTTTGGGATTTTTATCCGTGACAGTGGCCGGATTCATTGGGTTATTCCCAGGCAGTATGTTGGGGCCTGAATGTGCTGCTATTTTTGCAATTTTTACTTCGCAAGCATGGAATATGGCGTTAGGATTTTATCAAACCATTCGTTCTGTTCCTGCAGAAGTAAATGAAGCGGCGCGCATGTTTCACTTATCTGCTTGGCAGCGTTTTTGGCGCATTGAGGTACCTTATTCGATGCCAGGATTGTTGTGGAATGCCATGGCATCCATGTCAGCTGGCTGGTTTTTTGTGGTAGCAGCAGAAGCTATTACTGTTTCGAATCAGCAAATTTTATTACCCGGCATCGGTTCTTTTATTGCTGTTGCAATTCAAGCAGCTGATTTGCGTGCAATTACTTATGCTATTTTTACGATGTTTATTGTTATTTTAATTTATGATCAATTATTATTTCGTCCTTTAGTTGCTTGGTCAGAAAAATTCAAATCAGAACAACAAGCCGCAGAAAAATCCGCTGAATCATGGGTGATTAATTTATTTCGACGAACCAGATTAATGCGGTTGATGGGTCAGCAAATAACAGGGTGGTTCGATAAATTTGTTAACATACAATTGTTTAATCGTATCCATTTTTCTCCTGTTTTATTGATACCCAAAATGCGCTACGAGCGTGCGATGAATTTTTTTTGGAATGGTTTGATATTTATTGTGGGAGTCATTGCATTTTATTTTTTAATCCATTACATCTCACAACATATTTCATTTGCAGAATTACGTCATGTTTTTATTTTAGGGTTGATCACAGCCTTTCGTATTTTTATTCTTATTGTTTTTTGCTCGATTGTTTGGGTGCCGATTGGTGTATGGATTGGTTTGCGACCGAGCGTTACGCATATTGCGCAACCCATCGCGCAAATTCTAGCCGCCTTTCCTGCCAATCTTTTTTATCCCTTTATTGTATTATTCATCGTGCATTATCATCTGAGCCCTAACATTTGGTTGACACCGCTTATGATTTTGGGGGCGCAATGGTATATCTTGTTTAATGTGATTGCAGGCGCTTCTGCTATTCCAAAAGATTTGTTGCAAGTGGTCGATAATTTAGGTGTAACGGGTTGGTTGCGCTGGAGTCGATTATTGTTGCCAGGCATTTTGCCGTATTACATGACGGGTGCAATGACGGCAGCAGGTGGTGCGTGGAATGCTAGCATTGTCGCAGAAGTTGCCAGCTGGGGAAACGATACGTTGGTGGCGACTGGATTGGGTGCTTATATTACACAATACACGACGCAAGGTAGTTTTTCGCATGTGGCATTAGGAATTGGCATGATGTGTTTATTAGTATTGGTGATTAACCAATTATTGTGGCGGCCACTTTATATTTATACCAAAGATCGATTTATGTTGGAGTAGGTGATGTCAAAACCGATTATCGAAGTGGTTAGTATACGAAAATCATTTAAGACCGGTGATCGTCAAGAATTATTAGTGTTGCAAGATATTAACCTCAAAGTGTATGAGGGTGAAATTATTGCGGTATTAGGCAAATCAGGCTCAGGAAAATCGACTTTATTACGGATGATTGCCGGATTGATTCATCCCACGGAAGGTAAAATTTATTATCGCGGTAAACCCGTGATGGATCCCGTCAAAGGGATTACCATGGTTTTTCAAAGTTTTGCATTGTTACCATGGCTCACTGTTTTGCAAAATGTGGAATTAGGGTTGGAAGCGATTGGTTTGGGAAGAGATGAGCGGCGTGAGCGTGCCTTAAGAGCTATCGATATGATCGGGCTAGATGGATTTGAATCAGCGCTTCCCAAAGAATTATCGGGGGGCATGCGGCAACGTGTAGGATTTGCGCGTGCATTGGTTGTGAATCCAGATTTATTGTTAATGGATGAACCATTTTCTGCCTTAGATGTTTTGACGGCGGAAAATTTAAAAAGTGACTTGATTGATTTATGGCAAAGTAAAAAAACGGGATTAAATAGCATCATTTTTGTGACACACAGTATTGAAGAAGCGATTGCAATGGCTGACCGTATTATTGTGTTTAACAGTAATCCTGGTACGATCCGTTCAGATTTAAAAGTGACGTTACCTTTCCCGCGGAGTGATTTAGATCCACGATTTCGTAATCAAGTCGATCGTATTTATACGCTCATGACCACTCAATGGCAGGAAGAGAAATTAAAAGAAAACTTAGCTGCCATTGATCTGGGTTATCGCTTACCTGAAGCAAGTGTTGCAGAAATGACAGGGCTATTGGAGTTGCTCAATTCATCTGATCATCAAGGAAAAATGGATTTACCTGATCTCGCAGATACGCTAACGCTCGATATTGATGATTTATTTCCGCTAACCGAATTGTTAGAAATTTTACGTTTTGCAAAAGTATCAAAAGGTGATATTACGATTACGGATGAAGGGAGGGGATTTGTTGAGGCAGATATTCTTGAGCGTAAAAAAATATTTTCAATTCATCTAAAAAAATATGTTCCACTCGCGCGTTATATTTATGATCAGCTTATTCGCCATCCGCGACATCGTGCATTAGAAGAAAATTATCTTTCATTGTTGGAAGATTATCTTTCTGAAGTTGAAGCTGAGCGAGTTTTGCGAACCGTGATCGAATGGGGACGGTATGCTGAATTATTTGCTTATGATTATAATTCAGGGGTGCTGAGTCTTGAGAATCCGTATTAGTCGTATTGTTATGGTGAGCGGGTAATCCGATATAATTGCGAGAGTTTTGTGATCGCATTTGTTAACATTTCTGCGGAAAATAAAAAACCATCAATGTAAATTAATTCTTCATGCGAGGATGATTCAATAATTTCTTGTAAATCTTTCTTGATGAGGCTCGGCGAAGGAATGGGGATCGATGCATGAAAAGGTTTATTTGTTTCGATTGCTTTCAGAATCGTATTGAGCGATTGAATTAATTGCTCATTGAAAATTTGTAATGAAGGTAGAGCGGTAAAAGGTTTGCCTGTTTTGCGAATATAAGTTAATGCATTATACATCCATGAAATTGAGCGCAACATGTCTCTTTCGCAAAAAAATGTCTGCATAAAATGATCTGCATCCGAGGCGAATTGATGTTCGCCCGATGATTCTTTCACTAATTGCCGTTGTTTTAAGAGAGATTTAACGATTTGTTCATCGAGATCTGGGATATCCAAAATTTCTGTTTGTGTTGTTGGGATGATCATGATGAGCGAATAGTAGTTTCGTATTTTTTCTAACGTGCTGGCTTGTGCGCGTCGCAGATGGGTGCGTGCATGGATAGGTAAAATAAATTGTGAGACAACAGTCGCAATCAAAACGCCAATGCTGATTTCAAAAAACCGTTCGGCAGCTAACGTAAGGGTGGGTTGTGGGTCGAGCATGATGATGATCGTGGTAACAGCGCCGAGTGTGCCTGCCAATGCAAAAATTTCTTGGCCTGTAGCGATATAGCTAAAAATAAAACCAGATAACCCAAGGGTGATGAGCGTCGAAAGGCTGCTGTCGTTGGAAATGGTGATGGCAATGGCGGCAAAAAGGCAGCCAAGAATTGTCCCTAGAAATCGAGCGTAAGCTTTTTGCGTGACGCTGCCCACATAAATTTGTGCGCACATGACAACGACGGTGCTGATAACAATCCATCGACTGCCGGTTGGAAATCCAATAATTTCGGCAAATAAAAATCCGATGGCGCAGGCAATGGCTGTCTTGATGCTATGAATAAGGCGTTCAATATCAATCATGTCTTCATTTTGACACATCTTTTTAAAGTTTGCCGTTAAAGTTTACTTGCTCATGATACGAAATTCTAATAAAATAGCGGCCGTTACTGCGGGGTGGAGCAGTCTGGTAGCTCGTCGGGCTCATAACCCGAA
>CAYTKY010000109.1:0-5137 GCA_964438435.1 uncultured Coxiellaceae bacterium
TTTTGATGGTTAATTCTATCAAATTTGGTGTCTACTGAATCGGGGTCAGATCAAACTTATACAGCCACACCTACAAAAGAAAACGTCTTGGTTCGTAGTTTATTGGTATGAAGTTGATATAGGCCGGTCGCGTAAATTTTTTAAGACTAGCTAGAACTTAACGGAGTAGTGCTAACTATTATTGCCATCCACTATTTTTTTGAGACATACTGGCTTCCCTCACCTTTCACATTATTCTCTTCAACGATCTGAATTTTCTCTTCAGTGGTATTAACAAAAAGTGAAGGCGAATTCCTATTTTGCAGCAAGCTGGGATGGCTAAATCCTCGAATTGGCATCTCTGGCAATGGCAGTGGTGTGCTTTCTTGTGAATTCGAACTAATAACAGGAGCACTTTCTTTTTTCTCCGGACGCTTTCTCATCATAGGTAAATTTTTTGTCCGTAACATTTTATCAAGATTCGTTTGCAAATCATTTTTACCAAAATTTTTCTTCAACCCAAAGTCAACCCCTTCAAAAGGGGTTCCATCTTGATATTCTTCATCATCAGAGCAGGAAAATTTAATTGAGCAGAACTGATTGTCTTTATCTTTATTTTTATTTCTCTCCTCATCTATTTTATTCATCTTTATTGCTAATTGTGCGCCTGTATTAGTTTGGGAACCCTCTATTATCTGAGTATCCAAAAGCCGATTATCTAAATATACAATATGATATTCTCCCTTCTCATAATGCTTATAGGCCTCATCGCACCTTTTCACTACGTGTATTTTGTTCTTATCATACCCCAGCTTCTCAAAAAACGTTTTGGCCTTTAAAGAAAGTACCGAATTATCTTCAACAATCAATACATTCAAATGACTAACACATTTTTCATCTATCACAGAAAGTGTTTCAAATTTTTCAGTTGTATCATCAAGTTGTGTTTGTGTTTGAGCTCGCGGTAACATTATTATCTTCCTATTTTTCATTTAGTTAGTGAAGTTTCGCTAGGGTAACTTCGTACGTGTATTGCTTAACGATTATTTACCCATTGTACATAATTAAAAATCGATTTTATTAATCGAATCTTAAAATTGCACAATAGGGCGCCGCCAAATATCCGACTGAAGCTCACCTTAAAATGGCCTTAAAACAGGTCGTTGCGCCAAAATAAATCGTACCAAAACAAGGGAGGTCGTTTACGATAGTTTGACACAACAATGTCTTCGCTTATCCATAACTGAGGTTTATTTAATATGATTGAAGTTGCTAAACGTAGCGAATGAGATAAATTGGCTCTGTCGCAATTTTTGCTATTAATTTACTCAA
Source organism: uncultured Coxiellaceae bacterium (assembly GCA_964438435.1). Taxonomy (GTDB): domain Bacteria; phylum Pseudomonadota; class Gammaproteobacteria; order DSM-16500; family DSM-16500; genus Aquicella. Next base: position 1,312 of record CAYTKY010000109.1, read on the forward strand.
ATCTTCATCGTTTTCTCTGGTTGAGACGATGCAGGAGTAAATGGCTTAGCATCTGGATTGAAAAAGCCATGCGTTGCTTGAGCATTTCGTTTTCTTACTAACTTGGCAATGTAAGACTGTCCTTCTTTCTCCCAATCTTCTGGTGTTTTTTTCTTGTTTTCTTCCATGAGTTCTTCAACTGTTTTTTCCTTTTTTTCGAATTTTTCAACTATTTTTTCTGAATTTTTTTTCTCGAATGCGAGTTCAATATACTGATTTAACGTGTTTTTTTCTTTTTTCATTATGTTATCCCCATTTTTTTAAGTTAATTGAAATTAACAATAGCGTTACTTTATCAAAAAAACGAAAAAAATAACCTAAAAGCAAAATAATGAATTAATAAAGTTAAAATTTTAATTCATGGCGAGCCAGCCCAACATTTTCAATACCATCCTAAAATGATCTACAATTTATCTATAACTAACAAAACAAGGAGTTTTCCATGCGCGTTCTTCAACTGTTATCCCTCGTTTTTTTCATCTCATTTACCACCATCACCACTGCCTACGCCGAGTCTTTTCAGTGCGTGGGAATGGATGGTGAAGGTAATAAAATCAATGTGCTATACGATGAAGATACCATGACCATTAACGTCAATGGACAAATCTTGAAAGTGACAAACGGGACTCAGGGGAAAAATGGTGTCGCAACAGAGGATTTTACTGACGACAATGGTAAAAAAGTATACGTCTCGCTAGTGACCGAAGGTAAAGGCAAATTTATCCTTCGTAAAATAGCAACAAAAGACGACGAAGAACTAGTCAGGGTACCACTTGCATGTAAATGATGAATTACATCATTCCATAATTGGGCCCGCTCCCCCCTTCGGAAGGGGTCCAGGTAATATTTTGCGTGGGATCTTTGATGTCGCACGCTTTGCAATGAATGCAATTACCGCCATTAATCATGAGACGCGGCTCATTTTTTTCGTTATGAATAATTTCGTAAACACCGGCAGGACAATAACGCGTTTCAGGAGCCGCATATTCTTTTAAATTAATGTCAATAGGAACACGATGACGATCTTTTAATTTCAAATGATAAGGTTGATTTTCTTCATATGTCACGTTTGCTAAATAAACAGAAGAAGGCAGTGGAAAAGTCACCACGTTATCTGGTTTGGGATAATCAATAGGCTTGCACGTGTTTGCTTTTTTAAGCGATAAATGATCAGGCATTTTATGATGCAAAGTCCATGGAGCACGACCACGAAAAAGATAGGTATCGATCGCAGAATAAGCGAGTGCTGGCCATAATCCAAAACGAAAAGCAGGACGAATGTTGCGTGCAAGATACAAATCCTGCCATAACCAACTTGATTTCACATGCTCGGGATAACGTTTACACTCATGCTCGACTGACGTTTGCAATAAAGGAAAAAGACTTTCCGCTGCAATCATCCCTGATTTCATCGCATTGTGGATACCTTTAATTTTAGGTACATTTAAAAAACCAGCTGCATCACCCACGATCAACCCACCCGGAAAAGTAAGCTTGGGAATCGATTGCAATCCACCTTCAATTAAGGTTCGTGCGCCATAAGCAATGCGTCGTCCTTTTTGTAATAAAGAACAAATAGCAGGATGTGTTTTAAAACGCTGAAATTCTTGATAAGGATTAAGATAAGGATTGTGATAATCGAGCCCAATCACAAAACCAATGCTTAATAAATTTTTCCCAAAATGATACGTGAATGAACCGCCATAAGTGTGGCGATCCAAAGGCCAACCAATGGTATGCACCACTTTTCCTGCTTGATGCAATTCTTCTGGAATTTCCCATATTTCTTTAATGCCGAGGCCATATGTTTGTGGATCTGCCTCTTTGCGTAATTGATAATGCGCAAACAATTGTTGCGTGAGTGAACCGCGACAACCTTCAGCAAAAATCGTTTGTTTTGCACGTAACGCCATGCCGGGTTGGTAATTGGCTTTGGGATGACCGTCCCTATCTATTCCTTTATCGCCCGTGATAATTCCAGCAACACGCTCACCTTCAAATAAAATTTCGGTGGCTGCAAAACCTGGAAAAATATTCACGCCTAATTGTTCCGCTTCCTGTGCTAACCACTGACAAAATTGTCCTAAGCTAATAATCTCATTCCCATGATTACGCATTTGCAGTGGCGTCGGTAATTTCCATGATGTTGTTTGCGTAAGAAACAAAAAATGATCTTGCGTAACGGGTGTATGTAAGGGAGGATTTTTGCTTTTCCAATCAGGAATTAATTCATTTAATGCTCGTGGTTCTAATACTGCGCCAGAAAGAATATGTGCACCAACCGTTTCACCTTTTTCAATGACACAAATGTTCAATGGTTGATTTTGTTGTTGACTGAGTTGTGCCAAGCGAATACTCGTTGCTAATCCAGCAGGTCCCGCACCCACGATAACAACATCGAAATCCATTGATTCACGTTCCATTTAGATCATCTCCACTGCAATCGCGGTTGCTTCGCCACCACCAATACAGAGTGAGGCAATACCTCGATTTAAATTATTTTGTCGTAATGCAGATAACAACGTTACCAAAATACGTGCACCGGTTGCACCAATAGGGTGGCCTAGCGCACAAGCACCGCCATGAATATTCATTTTTTCGCGCGGAATTTTCAAATCATGCATGAAGGCGAGCGTCACCACCGCAAAGGCTTCATTGACCTCGAATAAATCAATTTCATCAACCGTCCAATTTATTTTTTTCAGTAATTGACGCGTTGCATCAATCGGCGCCGTGGTAAACTCCGCAGGTGATTTTGCGCTCATTTGATGCCCAATAATACGTGCCATCGGTTGAATACCCCGTTTTTCAGCTTCGGATTGCAGCATAAGGGTTAATGCAGCTGCACCGTCTGCGATAGAGCTTGAATTACCGGGTGTGACCGTCCCCTCTTTTAAAAAGCTAGGTGACAGATGAGGAATTCGTTCAGGATTCACGCTGAAGGGGTGCTCGTCTTTATCAATTAATTGCTCGCCTTGTTTCGTCTGCTGTATCAGTGGCACTATTTCAGCCGCAAATAATTTTTCGCGTGTTGCATATTGTGCACGCTCAAATGAACTCATCGCATAATCATCTTGTTGCTTACGCGAGAAATGATATTTTTGTACGCATTGCTCCGCATAATAACCCATTGAACGACGTTTTTTCTGATCATCTCGATCATAAGCATCTTCTAAGCCATCTAACATCATATGATCAAATATTTCTTGATGACCCAAGCGATAACCTTGTCTTGCTTTCAATAGCAAATAAGGTGCATTCGTCATGCTTTCCATGCCGCCGGCGATGACGATATCTGTTGAGCCAACCAGCAAACTATCATGTGCAAACATCACTGCTTTCATTCCCGACCCACACACTTTATTGATCGTGGTACACGGTGTTGAATGAGAAATTCCCGCATGAATCGCTGCTTGTCGAGCAGGTGCTTGGCCGAGTCCCGCAGGCAATACACAGCCCATGATGACCTCATGAATATCAGCGGATTTTAGTTGCGCGCGCTCAGTAACGGCTCGAATGACATGCGCACCCAACTGGCAACTGGAAAAATCTTTTAATTCACCTAATAAATTACCAATCGGTGTACGCGCAACACTAACAATGACAACAGAATCTTTGGGCATGAGTAAGGGTTCCTAATGTTTTCGAAATAGTACAACTAACTTAAAATGATTTCTAATAGTTTATAAGGACCATTTAAATGCGAATTAAGAGCTGAAAATTAATTTTGCACAGGGCAAAAATTTATTCCATCCCCGTCTTTGCGAGGAGCCTGCGAAGCAGGCGA
>CAYTKY010000110.1:0-4968 GCA_964438435.1 uncultured Coxiellaceae bacterium
TGAATATGGTAAGGTGCCGCAGCGGCAGGACCCGTCCCGCGAGGCCCCGTCCTACAAAACGAAACTTCAAAATAGTAATTGATGTCACTTTGAGATCACCAGACGGGTGACGCGGAGGCGGATCCCTTACCATATGAAGCTCTGTGAATATGGTAAGGTGCCGCAGCGGCAGGACCCGTCCCGCGAGGCCCCGTCCTACGACTTCAATTACTATTTTGCGTAAGTTGAGTTTTGCGGTTATTCTTAAGATATGACTCATAGCAAAACTACAACCCCATTGAAGCAACAGAAATACGCATGTGACATAACACTAACCCCATTCGATAATAAGCGTCTGCTTAGTCTTTGTGGCAGGTTTGATGAGCACTTACGTCAAATTGAGCAAAGGATTGGAGTAGACATAGCAATCCGCGGTAATCATGTACGTGTCACTGGCAGTAAATCAGCAATCTCTCTAGCTGCTGAGATAATCCAAGAACTCTATCAGCACACTACTCATGGTCACGAATTAAACCCAGAACAAATCCATTTATTTATTCAACAGGTAACAGCCAATATGGGAACAAATGAAACCGTCGAAGGTGCCAAGACTGCAAAAGATTCACATAGTATTCGCACGCCATTGCTGACCATTTCGCCACGGACGAAGAATCAACGCGATTACATCGAGCAAATTTTGCATCATCCAGTTAACTTTGGTATTGGACCAGCTGGTACAGGTAAAACTTACTTAGCTGTCGCTTGCGCTGCTGCTGCTTTGGAACAAAAAAAGGTTCGCCGCATTATATTAGTGCGTCCAGTAGTTGAAGCTGGTGAGCGTTTAGGATTTTTGCCTGGCGATTTAGCACAAAAAATTGATCCTTACTTACGGCCTCTATATGATGCATTTCACGAAATGTATGATTTTGATCGCGTAGCAAAAATGTTAGAACAACAGATTATCGAAATTGCACCTTTGGCTTATATGCGTGGTAGAACACTAAATGACGCATTTATTATTTTGGATGAAAGCCAAAACACTACAGTTGAACAAATGAAAATGTTTTTAACTCGTATTGGATTTAATTCTACAGCCGTGATCACTGGTGACGTAACACAGGTAGATTTACCACGTGAAAAAATGTCTGGGCTTAAACATGCACACAAAATTTTACAAGATATACCCAGCATTAGTTTTAGCTATTTTGATTCTAAAGACGTGGTGCGCCATCCGGTAGTAAAAGATATTATTGAAGCTTACGAACGTAACGATAAAAGAGCTCGGGAGGAGTAGTTGACCGTAGAATTAGAATTACAAATAGCTACTAAAGCACAGACTTTGCCACATCCAGCACAATTTCGTGAGTGGGTAGGCACTGCACTAGCTAATCGTTTTGAAACAGCAGAGTTAACTATTCGAATCGTTGACGAAGATGAAATGACCGAACTCAACGAGACTTTTCGCAAAAAACAAGGCCCAACCAATGTTTTATCTTTTCCAGGCGACCCGAATGCTGATTTCGATTTGCATTTACTTGGCGACATAATTATTTGTGCGCCGGTGGTGCAACGCGAAGCAAGTGACGCTAACCTTGAATTATTAGCACATTGGGCCCATATGGTAGTACATGGCACTTTACATTTAATTGGATACGACCACATGGAACGCGGTCAAGCTGAAGAGATGGAACGATTGGAAACCGAAATTTTAACTGATTTGGGTTACCCGGCGCCGTACGGAGATAAGTTACCTCATGAGTAATTCTGGCTTTTTCAAACGTTTGAAAAGAATATTCACCTGCCGCCCAACCAATAGAGAAGAAATTACAACTCTGCTACGTCAAACAGCTAGCGATGAAATTATCGATTCTAATACCTTGAATATGCTCGAGGGTGTGCTGCAAGTACAAGAGACCCGCGTCAAAGATGCGATGGTGCCGCGCTTGCAAATGGTTACGATTGAAAATTATGGCTTATACGAAATTCTACCTTTGGTTATGGAATCTGGCCATTCGCGCTTTCCAGTGCTAGGTGAGAACAAAGATGAAGTAATCGGGATCTTATTAGCTAAAGATTTATTAAGTTACGTGGTGGAAAATCCAACCAAACAATTCAATCTGCGCGAATTATTGCATCCAGCAGCAATTATACCTGAAAGCAAACGGCTCAATGTTTTACTACAAGATTTCCGTCTTAATCGTAGCCATATGGCTATCGTTGTAGATGAATATGGCCGCATTACAGGTTTGATCACGATTGAAGATGTGTTGGAACAAATCGTCGGTGAAATTGAAGATGAGCATGATACAGAAAGTGCATCGTCGATCCGCGCACAGGCAGATGGAACTTATACTGTTAAAGCTTTAACTCCCTTAGATGAATTTAATGAATATTTTGATTCTGATCTTGGAGTTGACGGCGCGGAAACAATTGGTGGCGTGATCATGCTAACGATGGGCCATGTACCAAAACGTGGTGAAAGTATAGATATAGATGACTATCAATTTACTGTCTTAAGATCGGATAATCGCCGCGTGCATTTATTGAGTGTAACTCCTCCAGAACGAAAAGATCCCGATTAACCAAGCTTATACAAATATACAGCTCTAATGAACTTAAATTTAGCTGCAATGTCTCAATAATATATAAAGAATATTGGAGAGATAAATGCCTGGGTTTGATATACGAAAAGCGCTAAAAGCACTAAGTTTTCTTGCGCTGATAGTTAGTAGAATACAAGCGCAAGTAATGCTAAGAGGCAGTTTAAATCGGAATGAAACAGCGCTGTTGCAAGACGCAACTCGAAAAGCAATTGAAGCAGTTGATCCATTAGCAGAAAATACAACCGCATTGGGCAATCAAGATGAAGACCATCCAGTTTCTTCCCGAACCGTATTTTTTTCTAATCCTGCACGAAAAGGAGATAGGGATTCTAATCTTCCACTACAAGAATATAGCGATGCAGAAATAAACGAAAAATTGGCAGCCAAAAGAAAATTAGCGATTGAATCAAGACAATTAGAATCCAGACGATTAGAAGGTGCCACACCCACTTTCGAATATCCACCAGAAAAGGCGGAGGGTAGTTTCTATAATTATCCAGTAGGTGGTGGAGGAAGAGAATCTGTGCCTATTGTTGGAGCAGTAAAATTCGGCAAACCGATCGCAGCTGGTACAAGTTTCGGTTTGGTAGTAAAAGATACTCAGTCTTTAGTGATCGAATACTCTGACGGCAAAGGCAATTGGTTAAGATTTAATTATAAAAATCCATGGCCTAGATTGAGAAATGTTGTCGGTTTTGAAGGTGAAGAATTAAATGCCGGAGTGACTATGACCTGTTCATTTAAGCCAGGTATTTTTTTAGTAGGCACACATGGACCATTTCTTGCCAACGATCCAAAAGGTAATAAAGGCGAGGGAGATCTGCTATTAAAACTCGAACATTATAAACCGCAAAGAGGCCGTGGCGCATTTCAGCTTGAGGTTGCCCACCCAAACCCAAGGGGCGCTAACTACTGGGATAGAAAATCACACGGATATGATGGCGGAGATACTTATAATTTTAACAAGGATTATTTTAATAGTCCCGAACAGATTCAATGGCAACCGCAAGGCACTGGCTTTGACTTAGGCTATATTGATCGCAACGGTCGACTCAAAAATACAGCCGAAGCGAAAAAATTTGAAAAGATTATCAAAGGCCTCACTCAAGTTAGATTTGGTGTTAGTGTTGATGATCGAAAAGCTGAAATTTCATTCACCAGATGTACAAAAGATAAGAAGCTTGGCTACGGTGCTATTAAAGAGACAGGTGTATCCAAAACTGCAGCGCCAACTAAAAAGAACAAGAAGCATGGCTAAGTATTCCTGAGATACTCCACCACATCATTGTGCCCTGCATACGCTGCATAACGTGCAGCGGTGCCACCTTTGAGATTTTTGATGCTCGGATTGGCACCGTTTTTAACTAAGAATTTAACAATATCTAAATAACCACTATAAGCAGCATACATTAAAGCAGTGCTCCCAGTGCGATCTAAATAATCTACATCAATGCCAAGCTCTGTAACCAGATTTTTTACTACATCTAATTGTCCCTGCAAACTCGCCACGTGTAATGCAGTAGTCATGCGGACTAGATTTTCTGAGTGCACATTAGTTTGCAAATACTGTACGGATTTTTTTAATTTTAATTGATCGATATTCAAACCACATAATTTGAACAATTTTTGCACCCTTTTGCCAGACTCACCGGAACGCGGCCCACAAAATACTTTGCAATAGTTATCGAGAATAAAACTATAATCTGGTTGGGTTAAAATTGATAAAATCTTTTTTGCACGTGCTACATTACTACGTAATGCTGGATCGCAACGTTGTACCAATATTCCACCCAATATAATTGCTTTGGATAAACGCCGCGTTTGATCTGCCGCCGCAAAATCTTCGATTGCTTCCTCGAGTGCTGAATCTTGATCCCACTCTACCCAAGCGTTATAAAATTGGTACACATCGCGTTGCAAAGCGCTCAATTCGCGCAAACTAGTATGTACATGTGGTTGATAACTCAACATGAACAACATGGTTGGCACACTAGTTTCAACATTTGCCCATGAACAATTGCCACTTAGTTGACGCCTGGTTGGTAAAGTGATTAGTGTTTTTAGAGCTAATTGTTCAGCAATCTCGCGTGTTACAAATTCAGTAGTTTTATGCTCGTAAAGTATCTTGTTGTATAATTCACGGTTGGCTAAATATGGATTGCCAATTTCTGAAACTACAACCGTGCTTACAATATCTTTTACCCCACGGTCACATTTGGCCCACAGATCGCCATATTTGATAAAAGTTATCGCATGCCCTTGATAGGCGGCGGGTAATAATAGAAGATCATTTTCTAATATTGCATCAATTGCTGGCATAAATGGCGTCTTATACTTATGCCGCCCAAACTCGGTTAAGTGTGCTGCATTTTTTAAAGCTTGTAAG
>CAYTKY010000111.1:0-4839 GCA_964438435.1 uncultured Coxiellaceae bacterium
TGCAAGCGCGATCGGTGGGCGTTCAAAATGGTGAAATTATTTTAGGTGGCAGTACCAAGAGTGGTGTTGTTCGTGTTGCATCCAAGATAAAAGCACATGGTAAAAATCCAGGTGAAAAAGGCGGAAATGTTACGATTACTGGTTACAACATTTTACTAGATGATGCCGCTGAGATTGATGTCAGTGGTGATATAGGTGGCGGCAATATCAATATTGGTGGTAATTATCGTGGGTTAGGACCATTGCCTAACGCCAATGCCTTGGTGATGATGCCGGGTGCAAGTATTAATGCAAACGCCATCACTTCAGGCAATGGTGGGAATGTGATTTTGTGGTCCAATGAAGTGACAAAAGCATATGGCAGTATTCTTGCCGAAGGTGGTGCAATCAGTGGTGATGGTGGATTCATTGAAACATCAGGTAAAAATTATTTAGATGTGAGTGGTATTCACATTAGCACCTTAGCACCCAATGGCATGATAGGCACTTGGTTATTAGACCCGACGGATGTCACGATTAGTAGTATACCTACTTCGAATGAAAGTTTTAGCGGTGGAATATATACGCCCAGTGGTAATGCCGCCAATATTTTAGCGAGCGAACTCGTTAACAATTTAGGTCTCAGTAATGTGACGGTCAATACATCATCAGGCGGTGCAGGGAATGGTGATATTACTGTTAGTAGCGCATTAACATGGTCATCCGGTAATACACTCACCTTAAATGCTATCGGAAATATTTCTATTAACGCGGCTATCAGTGCCGCCAATAGTGGACTCTCATTAAATGGGGTGGTGGTTAATATTACTCAAAACGTATCAGGTTCGTCATTGGCGTTGACGGTTAACAATAGCGGTAGCAGTACAGTTTCGAGTGTTTTAAGCGGTACTGGCATGACATTAACGAAACAAGGTGCCGGTACTTTATCGTTGACGGGTGCTAATACTTATACGGGTACGACGACCATTAGCGCAGGCACATTGCAAATTGGTAGTGGCAGCACGACAGGTACGTTAGGGACAGGCGGCGTAACCAACAATAGCACACTGACCTTCAATAGAAGCAATTCGATGACGGTGAGCAATGCGATTAGTGGAACGGGTAGTTTGATTCAAGCAGGCTCTGGCACAACCACTTTATCATCAGGTAGTAATTCTTATTCAGGCAGTACAACCGTTAATGCGGGTACATTATCTCTTTCTAATTCCAATGCGCTAGGTAATACATCCAGTACAACTGTTAATTCGGGTGGCACATTGGCTCTTTCGGGTCTTGCACTCACGATTTCTAAAAACATAACCTTCAATAGCGGGAGTACGTTGCTAGATAACAATGCATTTGGTTCAAACACGTTAAGTGGCAATCTCTCTTTAAGTGGTACGGTGGGTGTGAATGTCGCTAATGCAACCAGCGACATACTAACATTATCTGGCATTATCAGCGGCAGCAGTATCACGTTGAATAAGAGTGGAGTAGGCACGTTAATACTGTCAGGTGCCAATACGTTCACCGGCACAACGAATATAACAGCAGGTACGTTAACAGCTTCAAATAATGCATCGCTTGGTAATAGTGCGGCAACCGCTACGGTTTCATCTGGCGCAACGTTATCATTGAGTGGTACGTCATTAACGATTCCTAATGCGCTCAACTTCAATAGTGGTGCAATCTTATTAGAAAATAATTCGAACGCCTCTAATACGATTAGCGGCAATATCAGCTTGAATGCAAACAATATCGCTAGTGGTACAAATACAATTAATGTTGCGAATGCAACGAATGATACATTGACTTTATCGGGTATTTTATCGAGTCCTGCTAATGGCGTCATTCTAACAAAATCAGGGTCAGGAACACTCGTCTTATCAAATGCGAATACATATACCGGTAGTACAACGATTAGCGCCGGTGCGATCAAAGCACAAAACAATAATGCATTAGGTGCAAATACGGCGTCAGTCACCGTGAACAGTGGCGCAGCATTACAAATCAACGGTTCTGGATTATCCATCGCGCAAGCATTAAGTGTCACGGGATCAGGAAGCGGTACGGGTGTGATTGTTGATACGAGCACCAGTGGTAGTAATACGTTAAGCGGTAACATCACGATGACGGGAAACAGTCAATTTGGTGTTAGCAATAGTGCCGTTAATTTAACATTCAGTGGCAATGTGTTAGGTGCATTTAATTTTACGAAATTAGGTTCAGGTACATTAAATTTATCTGGGTCAGGTAGCACATATAGTGGCACAACAACAATAAGCGCCGGTACTTTACAAGCATCCAATGCGTCTGCATTAGGTACGACAGGAAGTGGGACCACCGTTTCATCGGGTGCCACTTTAAATCTCAATGGCGTTTCAATCGGTGCTGAAGCACTGAGTATTTCTGGCACAGGTGTCGGTGGTAGTGGTGTACTGACTAGCACAGGCACTTCGTCTTTATCGGGTGATGTGACGTTAGCTGCCGATAGTACCATTGCAAACACAGATAGCGGCACACTCACGTTAAGCGGCGCAATGGGCGGTAGTTTTGCATTAATCAAAGCAGGTTCTGGCACATTAGTTCTATCAGGCGCAAATAATTACACTGGGTTGACGACCATTAGTGCGGGTACATTACAAGCAGCCAATGCCAGTGCTTTAGGTACCACAGCAGCGGGTACAAGTGTCACGTCGGGTGCAACATTAAATATCAATGGGGTATCGATTGGTAGTGAAACACTTACGTTGAATGGCACAGGTGTGGGTGGGAGTGGCGCGTTAACAAGCACAGGTACGGCTTCTTCAAGTGGCACGATCACGCTCAATACAAGCAGCACAATAGGTAGTACGGATGCAGGCCAATTGACATTGAGCGGCGGGATAGGTGGTTCAGGGGCACTTACCAAATCGGGTAGTAGTACCTTGATTATAAGTAATACGACAAATACTTATGCGGGTGCAACGACAATTAGCGCAGGTACGTTGCAATTAGGTGCCGCAAGTGTGATTCCTAATTCCAGTGATCTGACCGTGAATGGCACCTTTGATTTAAATAATTTTAGTGAAACGATCGGTTCATTGATTGGTGGTAGCGGTAACATTGCGCTAGGTTCTGCCACCTTAACGACTAGTACAAATAATTCAGGCTCATTTAGCGGCAGTATCAGTGGTACTGGCGGAATAACAAAAGGAGGCACTGGTACCCTCACCCTTTCTGGCAGTAGTACGTTCACTGGCGCAACATTAATTAGTGCAGGCACACTCAATCTTTCCAATGCCTTGAGCTTAGGTAGCTCAGGTTCGCATACGTCCGGTGTCACTGTTTCAAGTGGTGCTGCGTTGACATTAACGGATACGGTGATGACACCGAACATTCCACTGACATTAAGCGGAACAGGTATCAGTGGTGCAGGTGCTTTAGTGGGTATTGGTTCCGTGACCAATGCCTCCACTTGGAATGGTGATATCACGTTAGCGGCTGCCACAACGATTGGTACAAACGCATTAGCAGCGGAAGTACTGACATTAAATGGCACGATTAATGGCGCATTTGCTTTGACACTGGATCCCAGTGTGACGGCTGCTGGTCGCATTGTATTCGGTGGCACGGTTGGTAATTCATCGGCTTTAACCAGCTTAACAGCCAATTCTAAAGTAACTTTTAATGCCGCCTCTGTGACAACGAGTGGCGCACAAAGTTATAACAATACGAATGCTGCTTCATTCTTAGGTACAGATGTGACATTGGCGACAACCGATAGCAATGTCAGTTTTTCATCTGCGATCGATAATTTAAGTGCATCAGCAAAAAATCTAACGATTAATGCAGGAACCGGTGCCATTAGTTTAAATGGCGTGATAGGTGGCGGTGTTAATGGGGCAGTTGGTGCTTTATCACTGAATGCCACTGGAACGACAACATTGGGCGCTACAATTAACGCGGCTAGCTTAGCAACGAATGCGGGTGGCGGCACCACAATCAGTGGTTCTTCTATTACAACGTCAGGTGCGCAAAGTTATGGTGATGCCGTGACATTGGGTGCAACAACCAGTTTGACATCATCAGCAGGTGATATCACAGCAGCGAGTACCTTAGCAGGCGGTGGATTTGCATTAACAGTGAGTAATGCGGGATCAAGCAGCAACATTGCGGGTGTAGTGAGTAATTTATCTGGATTCACAAAAAATGGCAGTGGCGTTTTCACCTTAAGTGGCGTGAATACTTTTACCGGAAAAACAACCATTAATGCAGGTACGCTAGCTATTTCTGCAGACTCAGGATTAGGTGCGGTTCCTGCTTCATTAACGGCTGATCAACTGACATTAAATGGCGGCACGTTACGTACGACAGCCGGATTTACATTGTCGGGCGGAGTCAATACCAATCGTGGTGTGACGCTCGGTGCGGGTGGCGGTACGTTTGAAACGACATCAGGTACGTTAATTTATGACGGCATTATAACGGGTTCGGGGACATTAACAAAGAGTGGTAGCGGCACGTTGCAATTAGGTGGGGTGAATACGTATACCGGTGCAACCAATATTAATGCCGGTATTTTGAGTATTTCAGCGGATTCTAGATTAGGAACAGCGCCAGGCTCAGCAACCGCCGGTCATTTGTCTTTCAATGGCGGTACCTTAGAAACATCGGCTGGATTTACGCTGTCAAGTAATCGTGGCATTTCGTTAGGCGCAAGTGGCGGCACGATTCAAACGGATACAGGAACATTAACATACGGTGGTGTGATAGCAGGGTCGGGTAATATCACTAAAAGTGGTGCTGGCACATTAAGTTTGGGTGGTACGAATACGTATACGGGGACAACAACGATCACAAATGGCACATTAACAGCTA
>CAYTKY010000112.1:0-4829 GCA_964438435.1 uncultured Coxiellaceae bacterium
CAAGCTCATCATTGATATACAATTTTAGCGGTGCATAGACAGTCTTTATGTAAAGGCTGTCTTTTTTATTTGGGGTAAACTCATTATACAGTGTCACTTTTGTCCGCTGAGACAAATTTTTGAAGTTATAGGGCAAGGTTATATTTCTGGATTTCCCATCAATTTCATAAGTCCAATCTGAAAGCACCTTAACAGCGTTCTCCTCAAAGGATACAGAATGCCTTTGGGTAATTGCTCCCCAAAAAAGAAAAACAGTTACAAAAACAAACAATACCGCTGATACAATACCGAATATTTTGTTAATCTGCATTCAAATACCCCCTTGCTGCCGCAAAAAGGTAATTGTTAATGGCGTCTCTAGCTTTTCTGAAATTTTCTCGGCTTATATGTGCCACCTTACCGTTTTTCATATGGAAAAGATTAAGCTCCTTGTCAAGACTTTGTACAAATTTTAGGTTAACGATAAAGCTGTGATGACAGCGCAGAAAGGTCTGACAGGGAAGCTGCTTCTCAAACTCCCCCAGCTTAATATGCCAAGCTGTAAACACAGCGCCGTTAGCCATATTAATAATTACTGTGTGGTCGTTTTGCTCAAAAAAGATTACAGAGTCAAGAATAACTGCTACCTTTTTGCCGTCAATGAGAAAGGTCATGGAAGCCGCAGCTTTTTGCCTTGTGAGCGCAAGCTCCAAGGTTTCCCTGACAGCCTTTTTTGTAACAGGCTTTTCAATATATTTTAATGCCCCCAAGCGATAGCTTTCAAGGGCATGGTCGGGGCTTGTGGTGGTGAAGGCAATAAGAATATTTTCGTCCATTTGCCGTATTTGCTCTACGGTCTGCACGCCCAAAAGCCCCTCCATATAAATGTCCATAAAAATAACATCATATTTTGAGGGATAAAAATCGGAAAGCAGCGATTCGCCATTCTCAAAGCGTTCACAGCTTATAGGTGCGCTGCTTTCCTCCAAGAGCTGTTCAAGTAATATGCCATCATCATTGCTGTCATCGCAGATTGCAATATGTAAAGGGTGCATAAAGGTTCGCCCTCCTTGCTCTAGATTTTGTCAACAAAATCTAGAATTGACCTAGTTTATGAACAATTCATTAACTAGTTATTATACTAAATTGTTTTGTTTTTATCAATTACAATTTTCGCACTGATTTAGTACAGTTTAGGGACTGGAGGATTATTAAATTATTATGTAGAATTTTTATGCTATGCACAATTTGACAAACAATTCATGGAAGGGAGATTAAGTAAATGAAAATCGTTAAGGTCTTACAATTTTTAGCTGGTATTATTTTAATCGCTTTGGCAGTGTTTATATTTATTTCCGATTACGTGGATGTTGGTCTTATGATTGCTACTGCTATCTTCATATTTGGCATAACTTTTCTTATGTATGCATTTAACAAAATTAAAACCGTTACGTCAAACACTAGTAACCGATTTGTATTCTAACAAAATTACAAAGCTTGCAGACAGCAATATCAACATTATACAGGTTATGCAGCTTACATTTGTAACACGAGGTGAACTGGAAAGGTTATACAAAAATTAAGATTATTTAAGTAGGAGGAATATCATGGGTATGGATTCAAGCGGTGACAACCAAAACCCAAAAAAAGGCAAAAAAAAGCTGTGGATGCCTATTACTGCTGTTTCTGCTATTGTTCTTATTATCCTAGCGGCAGTATTGCTCGGAGGCGGAGATGACAAGGAGGTATTCACTGACAGCAGAAGTGAAGCGGCAATGAGCGTTAGGGAAGGTGCTTCACCTGAAAATATGAATAAAGGCGGTAAAGTTGCACCAAGTGCTTCAAGGCTTAACCTCACAAAGATTGTAAACCTCAGCTTTACCCCTATTACCTCCAGCTTTACAAAAACCGACCAGAACATAAAGGCAATAGAAATTAACCAAGGCATCAGTTATGGCATAGATACTAACGGAGAGTTTTATGCAATAAACTCCTTTGTGGCCGGCAGAGATACCATAATCTATGTAACCTTTTCACAACCCGTCAATATAACAAATGACGGCAAGTACATACTTTATGTTTACAGAAACGGCGAAGCAAAGAGGGAAACAAACTTTTACACCTCAAAAAAGCTTCGGGTTCTTGCCGTTCCTATGGTCAACAACTACAGCGGAAGCGTGAAAGGCTGTTCGGGTGAATGGAAAAACTCTGCTAGCCACCTTTATGCAAACTATCCTATTCCTAAGGACGGTGTGGAATATGTTCTTGGGGCAGAGTTGAATTTGAGCAATTCTTCATACGACCTTAATTCAGATAACGGCATGTACAACGTATGGCAAGCCTTGTCGGATTTACAGCCGAAATCCGGCGGATATGATTTGATTGTGGGCTTTGCTTCAAAAGCACAGATGAACGGCGATATTATGGGCTATACCTATGAATCTCCGGCGGTAATTGTTACCGAAAGCTCTAACGATAGGGAAGCAACCGTATCTCATGAAGTTGCTCATACATATGGCATTGGGGACGAGTATCCCGACGGTTCCTTGTATCCACCATCTAATATGCCGCCATACGGCATGTCAGGCAGAAACATGGTAACAAACGGCAGAACCTCGGGAACGAACCCCAATATCAAAGGCGGTCAGTCTATCGGTCTTGATGAAAGCGGTTCTATTGTTTACAAGGAACAACGTGCCATTAACCTTAAAACAGGTGCACAGCTTGGGCAGGTTACCAGCTATATGGGTTGGTCAACCCAAGTTGATTCCAACAATCTTTGGGTAACAGGAGATATATGGAATCATATATTCAAGACCTTCACAGGTGTTAATCCCACAGGAATTTATTTAGATACCAACAAGGTGGTTGAAATTTCAACCTCGGATTACACTCCACCGGAGGGAGGCGATGATAATGGTGGTGATGATTGGGATTATTTGGACTATGAGGATTATGACGAATACGGCGATTATGAAGATGGCGGCTATGACAGCGGCTGGGGAACGTGTCCCGAATGTTATACCTATATGGACCCGGATTATATTTACGGAGAATGTTATTACTGCTACGGATTGACAGTGCTTGAAGATATTGAGGATTTTGAATGTGAAGAATGCGGCGAATACAACGAGTTTGACTTGGATTGCCTTGTTGTTGAGTGTAACTATTGCGGAAGCCTTTCCTATTATGCTTGCTTGGCAGCCCAATCAAGCTATAAGGTTTCTTCCTTTAATACAACCGCAAAACAGCAGGACATCAATGTTATTGAAGTAACGGGAACACTTTTCAAAGATGGCAATTTTGAGGAAAGACCTTGGTACTGTTTTGAAACAGAACGCTCGGAATTAAGCACTTCTGTTAAGGGTGACTATTCGGCAGTTGTTTATGACAAGGAAGGCAAGTCTCTTGTAAATGTAGGCTTTAAAGCCGACTTTGTTGCAAAATCCAACCCACCGAGAGATATAGACAGGGTTCCTATTGACTTAATAATTCCATGTCCCGAAAAAGCCGCAAAAATTTCTATTTTGCAGGGGGATAAGGAACTTTACTCACAGACAGTTTCGTCAAACATGCCTGTTGTGGAATTTACCGGTTTAACCGAAAATCAAAAGCTAGGGAACACCCCAAATATAACTTGGAAAGGCACTTACGCTGACAATGATAAGCTTTGGTATGAGCTTTGGTACTGCCCTAACGAGGAAGAATCCTACCTTATTGCTACCGATATAACAGAAAGCTCTTACAATGTAGACTTAACACAGCTCCCTGGCTCCAACGAGGGTTATTTCTACCTTTACGCAACAGATGGCATACTCACAGGGGAAATAGACAGTCCATATGTTAAGGTGGATTTCAAAGCACCGGAAATTATAACTATCCAAGACAAAATCCCAGAATACAAAATAACCGATGAAATTTGGTTTGACACCGAGGTTTACGATATGCAGGACGGGTGGTTATACGAAGACGAGGAAATTAAATGGTATAAAAACGGCAAGGAATATCAAACAGGAGCAGGGCTGCTTATCTGGCCCTACGAGCTTAAGCCAGGTACACACAAATTCACTATGACAGCAACAAATTCCGCAGGATTGAAAGAAAGCAGAGATTACAGCTTCACTATTATTAACGATGAATCCGACTTACCAAATGACTGGACACGTCAAGATGTTAAGGAAGCTATCACTGACGGGTTTACTGTAAACCTAAAGGGTATAGATATGGCAGTAACACGGTTGAAGATGGCTGAAATGATGGGCTTGATATACTCCTACATGCTGGAAGATGATGTGGATATTTATGAAAAATATGAGGAGGGCGTTATAACAGATTGCGGTGATGACAATATGGACCCTTGGTTTGTGGTGACAAACGGCATTATGCAAGCGGATAACGGCAAGTTTAACCCTTACGGAAATGTAACTGAGGAGGAATTTGCCTTGGCTATGTACCGCACCTTATATATTGCAGCCCCCGAATTTTTTGACAATTTGACAAAAGCCGATGATATTTTGGCGTTTTATTATGAAGTCAACGCTCTCGACAAAAATGAAAATGTATACAATGCACAGCAAAAGCTCACTGCCGCTAAAATGCTTGTTCGCATAAACAGGGTAATGAAATATGCTTTTAAATAAATGAGGTGGTAGTACCACCAAAGTAATGCTGCTCCGGCGAAAGCAAATCCGTTGTTACCTTCCTTCATTAAAAAATGGGGCTTACTTTTTCCATAGCACTCGATTCAAATAATGATATTTCAGCGTAATACAACATAGAATATATTCCTCAAAGCTATATTCTTGATGCCAACGGCGTTATCGTGTGCTTTATTGAGGGAAGTGCAGACG
>CAYTKY010000113.1:0-4823 GCA_964438435.1 uncultured Coxiellaceae bacterium
AGGGGAAGCATCCATTCCACCAATATTGCCATTTGCATTTGAATCGGTTGCTGAACCGGTTGAAGGATTAGAAGCAGGTGGTGCAGAAGAAGGCGCCGTAGAATCCATCCCTGGCATTGCATTATTGCCTGAAGAATCAGCACCAGCCGGTGGCATATTGCTAGAATTTTGTTGCATGTTGTCTCCTGCTGGCGGCATAGCCTGCATACCACTACTATCAGCAGGCGATGATGTGGGGGCTTGTTGCATAGATTGCGAACTATTATCACTCAACATATTCATATCTTCCGCCATGGCAGGTGCGATATAAGCAGAGGACGCGATCAAGCATCCAGACATTGCTAACATCGCAAAAGACTTCATATTCATGTTTCGCTCCTATTACTAATAAAGTGAATAAAATTAATTTTATAATGTAATACTAAACCATGCTTATTTCTATTCTTTTTAAATTTTTACTACGATGACACTCCCCCCATTTTTTCAGTCCGTTGTTGGCACATGAATCCAATCTCTCGGCTTTAAAAATATGTCATATAAATCAGCCTCGGGTGTTCCTTTTGCTGGATGCCAGTCATATTGCCATGCAACCAACGGCGGGAGTGACATTAAAATTGATTCAGTGCGTCCACCTGACTGCAAGCCAAATAAAGTGCCGCGATCATATAGCAAATTAAATTCAACATAACGACCACGTCGATATAACTGAAAATCGCGTTCTTTCGATTGAAATGATTTTCCTTTACGGTGCTGAACAATGGGTTGGTACCCTTTGACATAATGATCACCGACACTTTGCATCAATGCAAAACATCGATCAAAACCACCTTCATTCACATCATCGTAAAAAATACCCCCAATCCCACGCGATTCATGACGATGTTTGAGAAAAAAATAATCGTCAGCCCATTTTTTATAATGAGCATAAATTGATTCGCCAAAAGGATCGCAAGCAGCTTTTGCCATTTTATGCCAATGCACACAATCCTCGATAAAACCATAATAAGGGGTTAAATCAAATCCTCCACCAAACCACCAATAAGGTGCTTGATCTTTTTTCTCAACAAAAATAAACCGCACATTAAAATGGGAAGTAGGAACATAAGGATTACATGGATGCATCACAACCGATACACCCATCGCTTGAAACGAAGCATTAGCAAGTTCGGGTCGTTTTGCGGTGGCGGCAGGAGGCAAATGAGATCCGTGCACATGAGAAAAATTAACACCTGCTTTTTCAAATACACTACCTCCTGTCAAAACACGCGTAACGCCTCCTCCACCCTCACCATGCTCCCATGGATGTTCCGTGAAAACAGCTCGAGCATCTTCTGTTTCTGCAAAATGGCAAATCTTATTTTGAAGATTTAAAAGGTATTCTTTGACGAGAACGATTGATTTTTCGTCAATAGTCGATGTTAGATGTGTCATATACTCGTTATCATTTAATTTTAATTCAATTATTATCCATCGTGACTATCGGCGCGTCACAGTAGTGCTATAAAACCCACTAAAAATAGGTATATAATACGCGAAATTCAACTTAGCTCAATTACTAACTTTTGGGAGACACTTCGTGACTGCGTCCCTTGATACGTTCAAAACTACCCGTCAATTAAATATCGATGGCATTCATTATGATTATTTTAGCTTACCCGCTTTAGAACAAGCAGGATTAACAGGGGTTCAACAACTTCCTTTCTCTTTAAAAGTTTTACTGGAAAATTTATTGCGCCACGAGGATCACCAAGCCGTTCACCCTGAAGATATTCGCGCTATTTGTCAGTGGCCAATAACAAAAACATCTCATCGTGAAATCGCTTATCACCCAGCTCGTGTTTTGATGCAAGATTTCACAGGTGTCCCAGCTGTTGTTGACTTGGGCGCCATGCGTGATGCAATTAAAAAATTAGGCGGTAGCCCAGAACAAATCAACCCACTCTCTCCTGTTGATTTAGTGATCGATCACTCCATTCAAGTGGATGCCTTCGCCAATAAAAATGCGATCGATATCAATGCGCAGATGGAAATGGAAAGAAATAGTGAGCGTTATCTCTTTTTACGGTGGGGACAAAAAGCATTTTCTAATTTTCGTGTTGTGCCACCGGATACAGGCATTTGTCATCAAGTAAATTTAGAATTTTTAGCAAAAACCATTTGGCATGATGAGAAAAATGGCCGAAAAACAGCCTATCCCGATACATTAGTCGGAACAGATAGTCACACGACGATGATTAATGGATTAGGCGTATTAGGTTGGGGCGTCGGTGGCATTGAAGCTGAAGCCGCCATGCTCGGCCAACCGATTTCCATGCTCATCCCAGAAGTCATTGGTGTGAAGTTAACGGGGAAATTACGTGAAGGAGTGACGGCAACGGATCTTGTTTTAACGGTCACACAAATGCTTCGCAAAAAAGGTGTCGTCGGAAAATTCGTTGAATATTTTGGCTCAGGTCTTGCTGATTTGCCAGTTGCAGATCGCGCAACGTTGGCCAATATGGCGCCTGAATATGGTGCAACTTGCGGCTTTTTCCCCATCGACCAATTAACGTTAGATTATTTACATTTAACAGGACGTGATGCTCACACCATTGCGCTCGTTGAAGCTTATGCAAAAGCTCAAGGGATGTGGTACGAAAAAAATCATCCTGAACCAGAATTCACTGATACGATTGAGCTCGATCTTGGCTCGGTGCAACCAAGCTTAGCTGGACCTAAACGTCCTCAGGATCGTGTTGAGTTGACGCAACTAAAACCAGCATTAGATAAATTATTAACCGATGCAAAGCGTGAACAAGAAAAAATCACTCCTTTCAAAACCACAGCTAATTTTGCTTTACATCACGGAGATGTGGTCATTGCCGCCATTACAAGTTGCACCAATACATCTAATCCCAGCGTCTTAATGGCCGCAGGATTAGTTGCAAAAAAAGCCCTGGAAAAAGGCTTGCAACGCAAACCTTGGGTAAAAACCTCGCTAGCACCGGGGTCGCAAGTTGTGACACGTTATTTAGAAACATCGGGCTTGCAACCTTACCTTGACCAATTAGGATTTGACTTAGTCGGTTATGGTTGTACCACTTGTATCGGTAACTCAGGTCCCTTACCTGACCCTGTTGCTAAAACAGTCTCGGATCATGATTTGATTGTTTCTGCTGTTTTATCAGGTAATCGCAATTTTGAAGGACGCGTGCACCCACAAGTTAAAGCAAATTGGTTAGCGTCACCGCCTCTTGTTGTAATATTTGCATTAACAGGCACAACCTCTATTGATTTAACTCAAGAACCGATTGGCAAAGATAAACAAAATCAACCCGTTTATCTCAAAGATATTTGGCCAACCAATGAAGAAGTTGCCCGTGAAGTTGCCAAAGTAAGCAATAAAATGTTTCATGAGCAATATGCAGATGTCTTTACAGGTGGTGAAGCATGGCAAAACATGGCCGTTCCTACGGGTAAAACGTATGGTTGGCAAAAAGATTCTACCTATATTCAACACTCACCTTTTTTTACTGATATGGGTATTGAACCAGAAAAAATTCGCCCGATTGAAAATGCGCGTATTTTAGCTTTGCTAGGCGATAGCATTACGACCGATCATATTTCTCCTGCTGGTTCAATTAAAGCAGATAGTCCTGCGGGTCATTATCTACAAGCAAAAGGGGTTGCCGTCAAAGATTTTAATTCCTATGGCGCGCGTCGTGGTAATTATGAAGTGATGGTGCGTGGTACATTTGCAAATATACGCATCAAAAATGAAATGGTGCCCGGCAAAGAAGGTGGCATTACCAAACATTACCCTTCGGGCAAAGTCATGTCGATTTATGATGCAGCCATGCAATATCAGCAAGACAATATCCCGCTGGTCATTGTTGCTGGCAAAGAATATGGCACCGGTTCTTCACGCGATTGGGCTGCCAAGGGTCCTAAATTATTAGGCGTGCGCGCAGCCATTGCCGAAAGTTTTGAGCGTATCCATCGATCAAACTTGCTTGGCATGGGCATTTTACCTTTGCAATTTAAAGAAGGTGAAAATCGTAAAACACTGGGATTAGATGGCACAGAAATCATTAGCATTATCGGAATTGATGATCATTTAAAACCAGGAGCCCAGGTGAAAGCGATCATTGAGCGAGCTGATCACAGCAAAACAGAAATTACTTTATTAAGTCGTATCGATACACAAAATGAAGTCGAGTATTATCGGCATGGCGGTATATTGCAATTTGTGTTGCGGAATATGTTGAAAAAGTAATTCATCCGTCATGAGGGTGGCTAATCAGGCCACCCTTAACAAGACTATTACCCATCTAAAACCGCCATTCTGTTTATTATATTACCTTGAAAAGATTCAATGTTGATCTATATTTAATGTATAGATTGTTAAATGATCAATTTCAACTATTATAATAACTCATTGAATAAATGAGAATAACGGGTAGTGGTGACCCAACAATGCCTCCTACGATGACTATCGGCCAGGTTCGGTGTGTGAAAAAAGCGAGGGTAATGAGTCTATTATCTCGTCTTTTTTTTAACATCGCTATTTTTCTTTGTGCCTTTCTCTCTACTTCCTTAACACTAGCAAATCCTCAAGATCCGTCAGTTGCTCATGGTGATATCCATTTTACAAATCCCACTAGCGGTACATTGCAAATCAACCAAACCTCTCAAAAAGGCATCATCAATTGGCAACAGTTTAATATTCAGCAGCAAGAACACACCCACTTCCAACAGCCGGTAGGTGGAATAACATTGAATCGCGTGAATCCAGCACAAGGTATTTCGCAAATTAATGGGAAATTAACAGCAACAGGGCAAAT
>CAYTKY010000114.1:0-4736 GCA_964438435.1 uncultured Coxiellaceae bacterium
CGCAATGACGAGTCCGCGCTGAATCGTTACAATAGAGGTTTTTCAGGGACGACTAATTAACCTAACGACAGCCATTCTGGAAGAGCAACCATTATCTTAAAATCGGCAATAATCCGGTCAATCCATTGGCTAACATGCCGGCTGCAATGGCCATGATGAGCATGCCCATGATGCGTGTGATCACTTTGATAACGGATTCACCAACGCATTTTGCAATGGCGCTGCCGTAATACAAAATAAGAAACATAACGAGTGCGAGGATGACGCAGAATAACGATAACCAAAATTTATAAATTGCATTGGGGTAATCGTTTGAGGCGATAATGAGGGTGCTGATGGCGCCGGGTCCGATGATGATGGGTAAAGCGACAGGCACAATCGCGATAGAGTCACGTTCTTCAGCAGCAATATCGTCTTCCGGTGTGTGACTCATGGGGCTTTCCTTGGACTGTAACATCGTGAGGCCGGTTAATAGTAAAATAATACCGCCTGCAAAGCGGAAGGAAGCAATGGTGATGCCTAACAGATCGAGTAATTGGCTGCCAATCCAGATGGTGATGACCATAATGACGGTAATTGAAATGCCGCATTTTATGGCCGTTCGACGTTGGTGAGCTAAGGTGAAGCGGTTAGTGAGCTGCAAAAAAATTGATAATGAACCTAACGGATTCATCATAATGATCATCGCGACTAAAAATTTGACGATATCTGAGTAACCCACGGCGTACCTCTTTTGGCGATATTAATTTCGAACATCATAGCGAACAGAAAAAAGAATTGCTAGGATATGTGCGTCTTCCTCGCAAAGAGAAAGAATGACATAAGCTCAGAGGATAAGCATGATCATCTCCCAATTTATTGAAAAGGTAAGCACGATGCGTAAAGTATTTAATTTTAATGCGGGCCCCGCCATGTTGCCGGAAGAAGTATTGCGGCAGGCACAAAATGAAATGTTGGATTGGCATGGAACGGGGATGTCAATCATGGAGCTGGGGCATCGTGGGCCTGAATTTCAAGAAATGGCAGCGCAGTCAGAGGCTGATTTGCGTGAATTAATGAGTATTCCAAAAAATTATCATGTTTTCTTTTTGCCTGGCGGTGCAACCGCGCAATTTGCCATGATTCCGCTTAATTTATTGGGTAATAAAACAGCGGCAGATTATGTTGATACGGGCATTTGGTCACGCAAAGCAATTGATGAAGCAACACGTTATGCGACAGTGAATGTGGCAGCCCAAATAGAAAAACGTGATCATTTATCGTTTATTCCGCATCAGGATCAATGGAAATTAAATGAAGGGGCCGCTTATTTGCATTATACGCCGAATGAAACGATTGATGGTATTGAATTTAACTGGATACCGAATGTGGGCGATGTGCCATTAGTTGCGGATATGTCATCGATGATTCTTTCGCGTCCTATTGATGTGACGCAATATGGTGTAATTTATGCGGGTGCACAAAAAAACATGGGGCAAGCGGGTATTACCGTTGTGATTGTGCGTGAAGACTTAATTAAAGAATCATTGCCACAGACTCCAACGCTTTATCGTTATCGTATTCATGCCGATAATCATTCGTTTTACAATACACCACCGACTTATAGCTGGTACATCATGGGGTTAATGTTGGCGTGGATGAAACGTAAAGGTGGTGTGACTGCTTTTTATGAAGTCAATAAACGCAAAGCCGCAAAATTATATGGTTTTATTGATAGTCACGCTGAATTTTATCAATCACGCATTCATCCCGAGTGTCGATCATTGATGAATGCTGCATTTACCATGCGAGATGAACGTTTAACCGATATTTTTCTTGCCGAAGCAACGCAAGTGGGCTTAACCAATCTTAAGGGTCACCGCATTGCAGGTGGTTTGCGTGCTAGTATTTACAACGCAATGCCAGAAGAAGGCGTGGATGCGCTGATTCAATTTATGAGTGAATTTGCGAAGAAGAATGGGTAAATTAAAGATAAAAGGAAGAGAGTCAAAAACATCGTATGCCTCAATCGTTTGGCATTACCCTCATTGAAATATTAATCAGCTTATTATTTTTAGCAGTCATGTTGCTAGGTTTAGATGCCATGCAACTGACTGCTTTAAAACAGGCAAAATCAGCTTATTTTTATTCTGTTGCTAATCAGCAAATCAATAACCTCACAGAAAGATTATCTTTATCAAATAATAAAATAATCGAAAAAGAAATCGAACGATGGAATGAGCAAAATCGCGAAGTATTACCGCAAGGAATAGGGAAAATGAACGGGAATATCATTTCTATTTTTTGGGGAGAATTTGAAAAACAAACATGTGATTATAATCAATTAGGCGTGCAAGGGTGTTTATTAAGAAAAGTGTCATCGAAAAGACAAGCGGATTAATGCTCATTGAATTACTCATGGCAATGAGTTTGGGTTTTTTATTGTTTGGATTTTCTCTGCAACTTTATTTAGGTGTTTCACGTTTTTATCAGTTACACACCGCATTGATTCATATTCAAAATAGTGGCATGTTTGCTTCAGATATATTGTATCAAGCGATCAAAAAAGCGGGTTATATTGGTTGTTTGCAGTTAACGGAAAATTATCCTTCATTATCCTATTCATCGTATTCTCTGACAGCTAAAAATAAATTAATCGGCATTGGAAAAAGTGACATGATCGTTCGTTATGCGATGTTACCTGCTGCGACATTAGCAAAATCGATGCATAACCAGTCGATGATTCAAACTCATTTTAATGTGCGTTTTAATCCGGGTGATATATTGATTATTTCAGATTGTAAACATGCTGAATTATGGGAAGCAGAAAAAATAAGCACGCATGAAGGGCAACAAAAGATCACATCAACGCAACCATTGCGATTTCATTATGATGAAGGAGCAGAGGTGAGTCGATTGATGATCGAACATTTTTTTGTGAGAAAAACGAATTATCGAAATCAAGATGGGACACCCGTGTACGCATTATTTAGAGAAGATATGATTAAAAAAATGAGTGTCGAATTGGTTGATCATGTTCAATCGATGCAATTTTTATTGACGGTGCAACAGGGAGGGCAATGGGTGGAAATTCCTGCTGAAAAAGTCCAAGAGGGATCTCAAATTAAAGCAGTTGCTATTCAATTTCAATTTGATTATCCACCGATTCAAAAAAGTTGGCGTGAAGATGTGGCGATATAGTATTAATTCATCATCAAAAGGCTTTGTGTTTTTCAGCATTCTTATTATTTTGCAATTATCCTCCTTATTAGGGATGACTGCTTTGCAACAAACAGTCAACACAATGAAGCAAGTCGATCATTTTTGGCAGAGACGTGTTTGGACTGATTGGGGTCAACGAGCTTTGAGTCAGCAAGAAGATCGCTTGTCTGTCAATCTTTCTGACTGTATGATGCCTCTAATTTCAGCACATGAAATAGCCAAAAAACCATTGTCATGGTGGCGAACGCACACTTGTCGCGGTGAATTTGAAAAAAATTTATATTATTATGCGATCGAAAGGATGGGCGAAGATTCATGTGTCGTTATAGGAAATGCAAATGATCTGCGACCTGTTACGGTTAACTATTATCGTATGACGTTGTTTGCCCTGCCTGAGCGCATATTGGGGGCTAAAGTGATTTTGCAGAGTACGACAGCAGTTGCTTCTGATGAGATTTTGTCATGCCAAGGAAAAATTCATTTTATTCATTTGGGCAGGCAAATGTGGAGAGAAATTTAATGATACAAAAAGGAAATAGAAAATGACTCAACATAGTCTAAAAGATAAAGTGATTGTAATTACGGGCGCAAGTCGTGGCATTGGTCGTGAAATTGCTTTGCGCTGTGCACGCGAAGGTGCAAAAATTGTCGTCGCAGCTAAAACAGTCGCACCTCATCCTTCGTTAGAGGGCACGATTTTTACGGTGGCAGAAGAGATTGAGAAAGCGGGCGGTCAAGCGTTGCCATTAGGTGTTGATGTTCGCGATGAAGCTATCATGACAGATGCGGTTAATAAAATCGTTGAAACATTTGGTGGTATTGACATTTTAGTTAACAATGCAAGTGCTATTAATTTAAGTTCAACAACCGATATTGCTATGAAACGATTCGATCTTATTTTTTCAGTCAATGTTCGTGCAACATTCATGTGTTCTAAATTATGTATTCCTCATCTGAAAAAATCAGCTAATCCACATATTTTAAATCTATCACCACCTCTCAATATGCAAGCAAAATGGTTTAAAAATCACTTAGCTTATACTATGTCGAAATATGGTATGAGTATGTGCACCTTAGGGATGGCAGAAGAATTTAAACGAGATGGTATTGCTGTCAATTCATTATGGCCTAAAACATTAATTGCAACGGCCGCTATCTCAGTGAATTTTCCAAAGCCTTTGTATGATGCGAGTCGAAAACCTTCTATTGTTGCTGATGCAGCTTATGAAATTTTAACGAGCGATAGTCGTGAAGTAACCGGACATTTTTTTGTGGATGAGGTTTTATTGAAAGAGCGAGGTGTTGCTGATTTTAATCATTACGCATTGCATCCTGGTGCGCCATTATATCCAGATTTATATGTGGAATAGGTTTGAGTATTAAGGCTAAGCAGATCCCGCGCTAAAAATCGGCGCGGGTTGCGAAATCTTTCAGCTAATCTTCCCAATTCAACGCTCCGCCTGTTTGATATTCAATCACACGTGTTTCAAAAAAGTTTTTCTCTTTTTTAAGATCCATGATTTCACTCATCCATG
>CAYTKY010000115.1:0-4695 GCA_964438435.1 uncultured Coxiellaceae bacterium
CATTTGTGTCGAATAGTCCCGCACCTTGTTCCAGTAACTGTTTTTTCCACGCGTGGATTCAAAGAAAAAGAATGCGAACAAGTGGCGCATTGGATTTGCGATATTTTTGATGATTTGCAGAACAAAGCAACGATTGAAAAAGTAAAAAAAGAAGCACAAGCTTTGTGTCATCGATTTCCAGTTTATCGGATGAATGAGGTGATGTGTTCTTAGTTTTTGCGATTACTGTTTTAGTATAGGGATATTAACCTGCTAAATCGCGATAGAAAAAAAGGGGTTTGTTTTTTATCGTCTGCCAATCGCTCCCATGCGTCCTGCTGTGTAAAATTCATCTATACGAGCGTTGTTCTTTGAAACTTTTCTGAGAGCGTTTAGCTCTTCAAAATGACCTTGATTCTCGCGAACAATATCACCTAACCGTGAATCCAATAAAGCATTCAATTCAAGTGAGGTAAATTCTGTTGTTTCCTTTTTAAGATATTTAATATATTTTTTAGCAGCACTTATTTTAATTTTACAATCAAGTGTAGCCAAATTTTTGAAAAATCCCACTGGGAATTCTTCATCCATTTTCTTTCGATTTTCAATATAATTATTTACCTTGTCGATTGACTGCCTTAACGATGCGATCTTCTCATAAATCTCTACTTCTTGTTTTAGATCGCAATATTCAGTCACCCCACAAATATCCTGTTGAGTTTCGATGATTGATAGTAGCAATGTTTTGACGCTCTCATAAACCGCTGTTTTTTGATCTGGTTTAAGAGCATAAATTACATCAATAAAATCCTTCGCAGTGCTAATGATTAACGGTAATTGTTCTTTGACGCTCTCACTCCCACAAACCGCTGTTATTTGATCTGGATTGAGATTACGAATTACATTATTAAAATCCTGCGCAGTGTGAATGGTTGACGGTAATTGTGCTTTGACGCTCTCATAAACGGCTGTTCTTTGATCTGGATTAAGATTAGAAATTACATTAAAAAAATCCTGCGCAGTGTGAATGATTGACGGTAATTTTGCTTCGACACTCTCATAAACCGCTGTTGTTTGATCTAGATTGAGATCACAAATTACATCAATAAAATCTTGCGCAGTGTGAATGATTGACGGTAATCGTTTTTTGACGTCTTCATAAACCGCTGTTCTTTGACCTGGGTTAAGAAAGGAAAGCACAACCTTAAAATCTTGCGCAGTGTGAATGATTGACGGTAAGTGTGTTTTGACGCTCTCATAAACGGTTGTTCTTTGATATGGTCTAAGATAGAGAAGCACAACAGTAAAATCCGGCGCAGTTTTAATGATTGACGGTAATTGTGCTTTGACGCCCTCACAAACCGCTCTTGTTTGATCTGGACCAAGACAGTGGAGCACATTATTAAAATCCTGCGCAGTGTTAATGATTGACGATAATTGTGTTTTGATGCTCCCACAAACCGCTGTTATTTGCTTTGGTTTAAGATACCAAAGCACAAAGTTAAATTTCTGCGCAGTTTTAATGATTGACTGTAATTGTGTTTTGACGCTCTCACAAACAGCTGTTGCTTGATCTAGATTAAGATTGTCAAGCACATCAATAATATCCTGCGCAGTTTTAATGGCTGACAGTAATCGTGCTTTGCCGCTCTCGCTCTCACAAACAGCTGTTGCTTGATCTAGATTAAGATTATAAATTACATTCTTAAGATCCTGCGTAGTGTGAATGATTGATGGTAATTTTTCTTTGACGCTCTCATAAACCGCTGTTATTTGATCTGGTTTAAGATAGAGAAGCACATTAACAAAATCCCGCGCAGTTTCAATGATTGACGGTAATTTTTCTTTGACGCTCTCATAAACGGCTGTTCTTTGATCTGGTTTAAGATAGAGAAGCACAACAGTAAAATCCGGCGCAGTTTTAATGATTGACGGTAATTGTGCTTTGACGCTCTCATAAACGGCTGTTCTTTGATCTGGATTAAGATTAGAAATTACATTAGAAAAATCCTGCGCAGTGTTAATGAATGACAGTAACGATGTATTTTTGATTTCAAAGATTGCTAATATCTGTTCTGGGGAAAGTGCTTTCAATGTGTCTGTAAGGCGGCCAATATTCCCAGGATAACATAACATCGGAAATGTCGTATCAGGTTGCGCAGGCGTCATCATATCGTTTTGCCGATTGATGTAGGCGTCGCACAACCAACGTAATTGCGTACAGAATTCGGGTGGATAAGCATGTCGCTGTACGAACGTTGGCAAGTTGAGTGCTCTAGTAAATATATCGAAAAAAAGATCTGACCAATTCCCAATGGGCGTGCACAACGCGTGCATCACGATGCGATTTAGGTGATAGTCCGTGATGTCCACCACGCCATCCTCTCGATTGATGTTTTGTTGCAAAAGCTGTCCTAACCAAGTGTCCGTGACGCATAATTTTTTTTGATCCAATGCAAAATAAAAAAACTGTGTTAACAATTTTTTTTGTTCACTGGCGTTACCCTTAAAATAAGAAGCGAAAAAAATGGCTACCCAATCATGGAAAGCTTTTTCTACTAAAAATTCAGAAACAGCGTTAAAGAATGCATTGAGTCGATTATTTTTTTCATCTTCTAACGGCATGTGTTCATGAGCTTGTCTTTCGTGCAAATGATTCACATAATCTTCGCAAATTTGACTGACAGCATTGACCAATTCATTGTCATTCAATTGAATGAAAACACCATATAAATTCAAAGCTTCTTTTGCTTCTGCTACTTTGATGAAAGCCATTGACACTTCTCTTGCGTGAACAAAAGAAGGGTCGCCCTCTTCAATTTTTGTGATCAATGTTTTTTGTACGGTGCAATAAAGGTCTTGGTCGAAGAGGGTGTGACCTGCTTTTGATGTCTGTTGTAAAATAGCAGATTTAAAATCTGACTGATTAAGTTTTTGATCTAGGTTATTCATGTTGACTAAGTTGGTATCAATTTGGCCCTCATGTATGATTCCTTTAAAATTGTGAACAATATATTTTCCTGTATCTGATAAATAGATTTTACCAGCTTTTGCTTTATTTTTTTTATTATCTGGTAATGTGGACATTAATACGAGGTCATACTCTTTTAAGATTTTTAATTCCTTGCCCTTCAAGTTCCAACCAGAAAAGAAAGTATGCAAACAAGACGCCATTTCATCGTCGAAAACATTCGGAGCAAGATTAAAAATATTTTCTAAAATGTTATCGAAGCTAATTGAATAACCCGCCGCTGATTTTTCTTCCATTCTCAGTCCATTGTTTTGCAGCGCACGAATCACGTTGTCCTTGAACGGATTTTTATTTTCATCTTCATCTAAAATGATTTTCTTCATCGCTTCAGGCATGCTTTCACCCGAGGATTGCTTAACCCAACGCGAAAAATTTTTGTAATAAATTGCCTTTTTTTCAGGATTATTTTTCCATTGCGTCATGATGTGAGCGGCTTCTTGAAAGGCCACCAGAGTAAATTGTTCCAGCGTTAATCGGTGCTTCAAATAGTCACGCACGTCTTCTACGCTAATGCCATCTTCTTTCAAACCAAACATACCATGATTGACTTCACTACTTAGGTCATCGTCATATTTTGTCTGTTTTTGTGGGTTTCGATTACGCATGATTTTGCATAATTGGGTAAGTGACTCTTGCATCTCTTCTGCTGAATAAAGGGGAGCATGAAACAACGCGGGCATGGGTGGATAGGCTTGCGCGTTTTGATCCATCATCGGTAAAGTGGCGAGCGCCCTTAATGCAGAAAGTGCATCTTGTATGGGCAATTGATAAAATGGCGTAAAAAGATGCCCCATCGTCTGATCGATCAAGCCACAAGAAAATTTGCTCAGCTTCTTAGGCGGATTCTCGGGCTGAAATGAATTCGTGTTTCTATTTGTAGACATAAGCTCCTCGCTTTGTAGTAACTAACGTGCTGAATAATGACGTTTATTTTTTTATAAGTATCATAATTGAATTATATTTTACCAATGTTTTCTTAAGTGCAAATTAAGAGCTGAAATTAGCTTCGGTAACAGGTATTCTGACACAACGAATACCCAATAATCACTTAGCTTCGGTAACAGTTATTTTTGGCACAATAGGTATGAAGCTCACACATTAAGCAACCATTTGCCAAGTATCTTTTATTTCTTTAAATTCAACTTTATCACGATACTCTGCATCTGCCGCATCTAAATCAGCAATTTCATTAATACGCTCAAATACTTCTCCATTATCAATTTCTTTATAAAGATAGGTGTAAAGATAAATTCTTAGAAGTCTATCTGCTGGTTTTGATATTTTATTTTTATTCTTTTCCCATAATAAAATTTGTTGATAACGACATCCGATTAGTGCAGCCAATTTATTTTGTGACAAATCTAACATTGTTCTTATAAATTTAATTTCACTGCCTTCCAACAATCCTTTTTTAAAAACAAGAATATTTGAAATAGCTTTATGAAGTCCGTGAATATCGTGGATAAACAGTTCTTCATCACCATCACTTGTTTTTGTAATTTTAAAACCATTAACCAGATAAATATTATCAAGACCACACTCAGTGTAATGGTAATACTTTGTTTGTTTTTTCATCTTAACCCCTGTTTCTCATCCAATCTCACTATTAAAATCAATCTTGAATATTATTTTGGTATCCGCTAAATCTCCACCCCTCAACCTCTCACGAGCAATGAGCGATGAAT
>CAYTKY010000116.1:0-4640 GCA_964438435.1 uncultured Coxiellaceae bacterium
TATGGATTGCTTCGTCGCAAAAAACGCTCCTCGCAACGACGAGTGAGTAGTTACTATTATTGTTATGTTAGGTGTCGTATGTTGCCCAAAGGATTGTTGAAAGAATATTCTGGTGTTTTGTCTATGATTATGCGCGGCATGGATATGCTGACGATTTTTATCGCTGGATGGCTTGCTTATATTTTACGATTTAATCAATGGATTCTTCCTAACTCTTATTTGTCGGCGATGGCGATAGCCTTTGTTTTAACACCACTCTTTTTTTCATTTTTAAATATCTATATTTCTGTTCGTGGCGAAAGTTTTGTTACCTATGTGATGCGACTTATTCAAGCAGTTTGTTTGTTAGGATTAATGTTATCTGGATTATCTTTCTTTACTAAATCTGGCGATGATTTCTCTCGAACGTGGTTTATTTTATGGATGGGTCTTGCGTTACTTTCTCTCGTTTTATTTCGATGCGGCTTATTGCTGGGTTTGCGATACATGCGTTCACGAGGGTTGAATGAGCGTCGTGTGGTCATTTTTGGTGTGAGTGAATTAAGCGTTAAATTTGCGGAAACGGTGCAACAAGCATTGTGGACAGGATTTCGCATTGTGACTTTTATCGATGATAAAGCAGAGGATAAACCCTCTTCCATTCAGCAAATTCCTGTCATTCAAACACCGCATCATTTGAGTCGCTATTTGGTCGATAAGCAAATCGATGAAATTTGGCTGGCTTTGCCACTGTATGCTGAAAATCGTGTCAAAGAAATTTTGCATGAATTATGTCATCACACAATAACAACTCGGTTTGTGTTAGACATTTTTAGCTTAGATTTATTAAATCACTCCATCACCGATATTGCAGGTTTTCCGGTGCTTAATATTCGTTCAACACCCATGACAGGAATGAAGCGATTAATTAAAGCCATTGAAGATCGTTTTTTGGCGGCCATTATTTTGTTGATTGTCAGTCCATTATTTTTATTAATTGCATTGGGTGTGAAATTAACTTCTAAAGGTCCTGTGTTTTTTAAACAGCAACGCTTAGGTTGGGATAATCGTATTATTAAAGTTTATAAATTTCGTACGATGATTCAACATACGGAAGAGGAAGGAAAAATAACGCAAGCGACTCTCGAAGATAAACGCATTACTTCATTTGGAAAATTCTTGCGAAAGACGAGCTTGGATGAATTGCCGCAATTCATTAATGTGTTGCAAGGACGTATGTCAATTGTGGGCCCAAGACCTCATGCATTAGCGCATAATGAATTGTATAAAGAGGCTATCCATACTTATATGCAGCGACATCATGTTAAACCCGGCATTACGGGTTGGGCGCAAGTCAATGGCTGGCGTGGTGAAACAGATACGTTGGCAAAAATGCAAAAACGGGTTGAATATGATTTATACTATATTAATAATTGGTCATTATGGTTTGATTTGAAAATTATTTTTTTAACTTTTGTTCGGGGATTTATTCATCACAATGCCTATTAATACGCGTACGGTCTTAGTTGTAGGTGGTGCTGGTTTTATCGGCTCTCACATGGTTTTAAAATTAGAACAAGCTGGTTTTCAGCCGGTTGTGTTAGATAATTTAAAAAAAGGTCATCGCGATGCTGTCATAGGTGCTGAACTCATTGTTGGAGATATCGCAGATAAAGAATTGTTGACGCAATTATTTACAAAATATCAGTTTTGTGGGGTGATGCATTTTGCTTCGTTTATTGATGTCAGAGAATCTTTTTCAGCACCACTCAGCTATTATCAAAATAATCTTGCGGGAACCATCAATTTACTTGACGTGATGTTAAAACATAATGTGAAAAAGCTTGTTTTTTCATCGACAGCTGCTGTGTATGGTCAATCAACGTCTCCTCGTTTATCAGAAAGAACCATCGCTCAACCGATGAATCCGTATGGTCGTAGTAAGTGGATGGCAGAAGAAATCATTAGGGATTTGGCAAATAGTCATGACTTTCATTATGCTATTTTACGCTACTTTAATGCGGCAGGGGCAGATCCACAAGGTCGCTTGGGTGAGCGACATGAACCTGAATCACATTTAATTCCACTGGCATTGCAAGTGGCGGCAGGTAAGCGTCCAGAAATAAAAATATATGGTAATCATTATCCAACGTTTGATGGGACATGCCTGCGTGATTATATTCATGTTTCTGATTTGTGTAGTGCGCATTTGTTGGCGTTAAATACCTTGCTTAAAAATAAAAAAAATGTTCTTTACAACGTGGGAACAGGACATGGTTATTCTGTTTTACAAGTTATCAAAGCTGTTCAACGAGTAACAAGACGCGAGGTTCGTTATGTCGTTGCTCCGCCTCGCCCTAATGAAGTTGCTTCTTTGGTGGCGGATCCTTCTCTCATAGAGGCAGAATTAGCTTGGAAGCCAAGTTGTTCAAATTTAGATACGATTATCACCCATGCTTGGCAATTTACAAAGAAAATGCTCCTCTAGAAAAAATTTCCATTAGATCAAATTTTCCATCATGTTTTTTACTTGTTGTGTTGCAACTTTCCAGTTAAGACGCGTTTCATATTCATGATGAGAAGACAAAGCAAGTGTTTGATAGCGTGTGCGATCATGTATCAAATTAATAATTGTATCGCAATAAAGTGAAGTAGGGGTGTCTAAACCGAATGTCATGCCGTTAATATCATCTTTTACAATCGTTGCAATGCCACCCACATGAGTTGTTAGGCAGGGTACACCAAACGCATTGGCTTCACAAAAAACGATACCATAAGCTTCTGCTCGAGAAGGAACAAAAAGAAAATGTGTTTCAGCTAATAATTGTCTTAATTTTTGTTTACCTTCGGGGGTGTGTTTTGAAATAAATCCTAAACAGTTAACATAAGGTGTGGGCGTTAGTTGAGGTGGATAATAACCCACAATCGTGACTTCGACAGGATAGCCCGCGTCATATAAAGCTTTTGCCACAGTTAAAACAATATCCCCTCCTTTTCGTTCCCAACTTTTTGCGAGGAAAAGTAATTTAATTTTTTCATGAGAGCGTTTTTTGATGAGATCTTTTATTTCATCATGTGATGGCGATTCGTCAATATTAGCACCAAAAGGAACGACTTTAATTTTTTCACGACGGATGCCATATAACTGTATCGCACTATTGGCAGCCCATTCGGAAGAAAAGAGTGCCAGTTTGCAGCGAGACAAACATTCCATTGTTATTTTATTTCCTTGATTAATCGTGTTTGCTGAATGATGTGCAAATGGCGGATAAAAGCCAACCAGTGCCGCATAAACAGCATCTGTCCATAATACGATAGGTTGTTTGCAATCAAGGTAGGCAATGGGATTGATGAGCGGTGATAGGATGATATCGGTTGATAAAGATGTTAATTGTTCGGCAATTTGTTTTGAATAATGTTGTGCGGCGACAATATTAAAACGCGGACTTTCTCGTTGTTGCGAAATATATTTATTCCACGTTTGTCTGAGTTTGAAAAATCGCGGTAATTGACGTTTGAGTGACCCGATATAATCAACTTGTGCACCGGATTCTACAAAAGCGCGCGACATATGATAAGGCGTGCCTGACCAATTGTGCACATCACATGCATCAAATGTTGTGGTGTAAGTAATTTTCACGATGGATTCTCTTGATAAAGCGATTGATAAAATGAACGTATCGTTCCCCAAAATTGTTGCTGAAAAATAGGAATAGAAAAATGGTTGATCACATGTCGGTATGCAACATGTCCCATTTCTTGACGATGTTGCGGAGAAGTAAGATAAACTTGCTGCATCGCTTCTGAGAGACTGGCGCTATCATGTGGATCCACTAATATGCCAGCATCACCGATTACTTCAGGAATACCATCGACGCGTGTTGCGATAATCGGTAATTTTGCAATCATTGCTTCAATCAACACGCGACCGAATGCTTCTTGAATGGAGGATAAAACGAAACAATCGAATGCTTTCATATAGCGTGAAGCCCCGCTAACAAAGCCAGTAAAAATAACATGGCGATTTAAACCATAAGCTTGAACTTGTTTTTTGAGTTCCATTTCTAATTCGCCATCACCCATGATGATCAATGTTACATGCGGACAAGCCGATTTAATGCGTGCAAGAGCTTGAATTAAATTTCGTTGATCCTTATTGTGAGCAAGACGTGCAATATGACCAAAAACAAAAATATCTTGTGGTATGTTTAATGCGTTGCGTGCTTCTTCGCGAGTGAGTAAGTGAGGTTCGGTCAAGCTTACATCAATCATATTGTAAAGCGTGATGATGCGATCTTTAGGTAAATACCATAAACTTTTTCGCATATCATCACGCACAGCATTTGAAACGCCGGCAAACAACATATTTTTTCGTGCAAGACAGGCAATCAATAATTTTCGATTTAGTGAAGCCATGGTTTGTAATTCATGCATGATATAAATTAAAAGAGGGATTTTAAAAAATTGCGAAACCCACATCATAATATAAGAGGGTTTGTAACGATGACAAATGACCATGGCGAATTGTTTTTCTTTGCAAAGCACAAGCATTTTTCGAATGGCATTGATTTTTAGTGTGCGAATATTTTTTTTCGAGAAATTTAAAAAAATAACATTCTTTGCTAAGGTACGCCGTTTTGTTTCTTCATTCTGTTCACCGG
>CAYTKY010000117.1:0-4604 GCA_964438435.1 uncultured Coxiellaceae bacterium
AATGAAACAACAAACCAACGACAATTAACATCACCACAAATAAAATTTGCAATAATGCGATAATAAATTTATCCATTGTGTTAAATAAAATAGCCGTTGATTTCACGCCAATTTTTAAATCATCTTTTCTATCAACCATCGCATATAACGTGTCATAAATAACAGGCCATATCATGCTTGTGATAAAAAGAAACCATGCGGCACGTGGTACAGCATGAGTTTCTGCAGCAAATGCCATGGGGACTCCCCAACTGAAAGCGGTTGCTAATCCTAACTGAGGTAAATGAGTAAAACGCTTCATGAAGGGATAAATCATCGTCAATGCAGCGCCGATCAAAGCAAGTTCGATCGTCAATCGATTGGTAAATAATACGATTATGAATGCAGCAAGGCCTAACGTAGCCGACAAAATCAACGCTTCGACCGGCGTCACTTTACCTGTGGGTAATGGGCGATCGCAAGTTCGTTCAACATATTTATCGACATGACGATCGGCAAAATCATTAATAACACACCCGGCTGATCGCATCAAAAGAACGCCCAGTGTGAAAATAAATAAAATCTTAACGTGGGGGCGACCCTCACTGGCAAGCCAAATTGCCCACCATGTTGGCCAAAGTAACAGCATAATACCGATGGGTTTGTTTAACCGCATCAAGAAAGCATATTGTATGAGACGTTGTCGTATGCGCATGGGGGGCTTATTATATCACTGAAAAATGGCGATGGGTTGAAGTATCGTTGCGAAATTGGTTTTTTTGCGGATAATAGAAAAAATAGCGACAATTTGAAAGACAAATATATGATGACAATTTACTCGGCCACCATCACCTTAATCCTTGTGATGGATCCATTGGGAAATATTCCGTTATTCCTCTCTACTCTCAATCATGTTGAGCCTAAGAGGCGTCAGCGAATTATTTTGAGAGAAACATTTATCGCCTTCCTTATTTTGATTTTTTTCTTATTTTGCGGCCAATATATTTTAAATGGCATGCATATTTCTGAGCCTGCTTTGCAAATTTCAGGGGGGATTATCCTCTTTTTAATTGCCATCCGCATGATTTTTCCTGTGCATGGAGAAGAAGATAAAGCCAAATTAGCCGCTGAACCCTTCATTGTGCCTTTAGCCATTCCTCTCATCGCAGGGCCATCAACCATGACCACCGTGATGCTGCTCGCAAATCAAGCACCTTATGATTGGCTAAATTGGTTGATCGCTTTAACTATCGCCTGGTTTATCACCACCATCATTTTAGTTTTCGCTGATTTTTTGCGAAAACTATTAGGAGAACGCGGCTTAATTGCCATTGAGCGATTGATGGGCATGATCCTCACCACCATGGCCGTGCAAATGTTCCTTACTGGTTTTGAACAATTTTTACATGCCTAATCTATCTATCTCACATAAAAAAAATTTAATCGCTGTCTCCACTGCTTTGCCTCATAAACAAGAGGAAGCTAAAGCATGGGCGCTTGCCTTGCATTTACCTTTTGTCAGTGACCCAGAAGAAATGAACCAATATGACTATTTGCTATTACTGACCTCCGATTTAATTGGCTTAAAAAAGAAAAATGATAAAATCATTTTTGCGATTGATTTTTTATCAGGAAAAATGCGCTATCGCACACAACATGCCGGATTACAAAAAGAATTATTGGCAAAATCGCTGGGCGTAAAACCAAAAGATCATCCATTGATTATCGACGCAACAGCGGGATGGGGTCGAGATAGCTTTATGTTAGCAGCACTCGGATTTCAAGTGACCATGCTTGAACGCTCTCCTCTTCTATGCGTTTTGCTTGAAGATGCCTTTCGCCGGGCTACCGTTGATCCTAACATTGCCCCTGTGATTCAACGACTCCAACTCATCACAACCGATGCGATCATTTGGTTAAAAAAAATGCCCCTCGCACCTGACATTATCTACTTAGATCCTCTTTTTCCAGAAAGGAAAAAATCAGCATCTATCAAGAAAGAGATGGCAATTCTACGGGATCTTCTAGAAAACGACCTAGATTCTGATGAATTATTTCAAACAGCATTGGCTTGTGCCAACTATCGAGTTGTGGTAAAAAGACCTCGCTTGGCTCCTAATCTTGCAGGCATGAAGCCTGACTTTTCCACGGTCGGTAGAAGCAGCCGTTTTGATATCTACTTGAAAAATAGGTGAATATGGAAACCTTATCCCACTTGCTGCATTATATTTTACATATCGACACTTACCTGCTTTCCTTTATGAATGCTTATGGCGTATGGACTTATATCGTCTTGTTTATTTTGATTTTTTGCGAAACAGGATTAGTGATCACCCCCATTCTTCCGGGCGACTCTTTGCTATTTGCTGCCGGCAGTATTGCGGCAAACACAGCTGAATCATTGAATATTCAACTTCTTTTTGCCTTATTATTGATCGCCGCTATTCTAGGAAACAAAGTAAATTATTTGATAGGCAAAATGATAGGACCTCATTTATTCAATCAACGCTATCCCTTCCTGAATCAAACATATTTAAAACAAGCACACCAATTCTACGAAAAACACGGAGGAAAAACGCTTATTTTGGGACGCTTTATCCCCATCATAAGAACGTTTGCCCCATTTGTGGCCGGCATGGGACAAATGAACATGCGGCACTTTTTTATTTACAATTCAATCAGCGCCTTTCTTTGGGTTGGCAGCTTACTAGGAGCAGGGTACTTTTTTGGAAGCCTCCCTTTAGTTAAGGAAAATTTTTCTATTTTTATTTATGGCATTATCGCTCTTTCTGTTTTACCTCCTACCTTTGCATTCTGTTACCGAAAATTATTTGCGCGCATTTAACGGCATCTCTCTACAACTTGCCGACAACAAGCGGCATCTTTCAAGATCTGGACAATTTTGCTCGATTAATGCAAAATGCCCATAAGGTTATTAAGTTGGCAGAATAAACAAAATGAAGCGAAACCATACCTCTAACATCTAACTATCATTAGAAAATACCGGAGTTCCTCCATGGATATGCGTAAAATTAAAAAACTTATTGAGCTTATTCAAAGCACAGGCGTTGCTGAAATAGAAATTCGTGAAGGCGAAGAATCGGTACGTATCACACGCGAAACGAATAAGGGGATGCCCGTCATGATGATGCCATCCGCTTCTACCCCCCCAATGTCCAGCTCAGTTCCGACACCTGAAATGAAACCTGAAGTCACCTCAGCCAAATCTGAGAGCGCCTCCTCGCTCGCTGAAAAGCACAGCTTAAAAGCCCCGATGGTAGGGACTGTCTATTTATCTTCCACGCCCGGCGCAAAACCCTTTGTCGAAATTGGACAAACTGTCAAAGCAGGCGATGTCATTTGTCTTATTGAGGCCATGAAAATGTTCAACCAAATTGAGGCCGATAAAGCAGGCACCATAACCGCTAGACTCGTTGATAATGGTACACCTGTTGAATTTAATCAGCCGCTATTTGTCATTGAATAGGATTCGTTAGCATCAACCTACATGAAGGACAATCACCATGTTAGATAAAGTTTTAATCGCCAATCGTGGAGAAATTGCTTTACGCATTCTGCGCGCGTGCAAAGAACTTGGCATCAAAACAGTTGCAGCGCATTCAACGGTCGACCGCGATCTTTTGCACGTGCGTCTTGCAGATGAATCGGTTTGCATCGGCCCTCATCCTGCTGCACAAAGCTACCTCAACATTCCAGCCATTATCAGCGCGGCCGAAATTACGGATGCCGTTGCTATCCACCCGGGCTATGGCTTTCTCTCTGAAAACGCAGATTTTGCTGAACAAGTCGAAAAAAGTGGTTTTATTTTTATCGGCCCTCACCCTGATACCATACGGCAAATGGGGGATAAAATCGCAGCAATTAATTTCATGAAAAAAATTGGCATTCCTTGCGTACCAGGATCCAACGAACCGATTGATGATAGCAACGATATGGAGACGATTAAACTGGCTCGATCAATCGGCTACCCTGTCATCATCAAAGCATCAGGCGGCGGCGGCGGACGTGGCATGCGTGTTGTTCACACAGAATCGCACCTCATCAATGCCATTGCTTTAACCCGCAGCGAAGCTAAAGCTGCCTTTAATAATGACAAAGTCTATCTCGAAAAATACTTACAAAACCCCAGACATATTGAAATTCAAGTGTTAGGCGATGGCTTTGGAAAAGCCGTCTATTTGGGTGAACGCGATTGCTCCATCCAACGTCGTCATCAAAAAATCATCGAGGAAGCGCCTGCGCCGGGAATCACACCCAAACAGCGTGAAGAAATTGGTGAATTATGCGCACAAGCTTGTCGAGATATGAAATATCGTGGCGCGGGCACCATGGAATTTCTTTATGAAGAAGGGAAATTTTATTTCATTGAAATGAATACCCGCATCCAAGTCGAACATCCTGTCACTGAAAAAATCACGGGAATTGATCTAGTTAAAGAGCAATTGCGTATCGCTTCAGGAGAAAAATTATCTATTAACCAAAGCGATATCAAGATTCACGGTCATGCCATTGAATGCCGCATTAATGCTGAAGATCCTCGTACCTTCACCCCCTCCCCTGGTACCATTTCTTACTTACATATGCCAGGAGGCCCTGGAATTCGC
>CAYTKY010000118.1:0-4472 GCA_964438435.1 uncultured Coxiellaceae bacterium
TTAGAAGATATTCCGCGCACGATGAAAAAGGCAGGTTGTTTAGCTGGCTCAGAAAAAATAGCGATACGTGAAGCAACGCTTTTTTCTCAACATCTTTTTGCGTTAACTCACGCTCATCGACGTCAACAAAAAATAAAAGTTTTTTATCAACTGGGTTCTTATTCGTTAATGACAGTGAATAAAAAAAGCTGGATTAATCAAGTAATTTCATTGTGCGGCGGGCAAAATATTTTTGCTGAAGCAAAAAGCATCGCACCTGAAATTAGTTGGGAATCTGTTGTGATAGCCAATCCGCAAGTGATCATCAGTGATGCGACGATATCGGATTGGAAAAAGCGTTGGGCTGCGTGGCCAATGATGGCGGCAGTTAAGCATCACTTTTTATTTGCTATTCCACCTGATTTAATTGAACGCGCCAGTCCTCGGTTAATTCAGGGCGCTATCATGATCTGTAAAGATTTAGATAGTGTCAAATATGATATAAATGCTAGTTGATTGAGCAAGGTATGCTAAATAAATACACAATTTGTTCATTCAAATCAGTTACAATAATAGAAACAGATTTTGGATTTTGTATCTTTCCTGTAAACTTAGCCAAAAAACGAAACTTACCCAAAAAAATGATATCAGAGGAAAGAAAAAATAATGTCAAAAACCTGGAGTGATAGTGATCCTATCGAAACAAAAGAATGGTTGGATGCATTGGCGTCGCTCATCAAGCACGAAGGAAGAGAACGCGCTCAATTTATTTTGCAAACCCTATTAGTATCAGCAGAAAAAAAGGGTGTGGAAGTGTCGGCGACACAATTTACTTCGCCTTATTGCAATACTATTCCGCTTGAAAAACAACCTGCTTATCCTGGTGATTTAACGTTAGAAGCAACGATCGAAGCAATGATTCGTTGGAATGCGATTGTGATGGTGATTAAAGCAAAAAATAAAGTAGGGGGTGTCGGCGGACATTTATCTTCATTTGCATCGATTGCAACACTTTATGAAGTGGGGATGAATCATTTTTTCAAAGGTGCAACTAAAGAAAATTTAGGTGATCTTGTTTATTTTCAAGGACATTCTTCAGAGGGTAATTATTCGCGTGCTTATCTAGAAGGACGTCTGAGCGAAAAGCAATTAAAAAATTTTCGACAAGAAGTGAATGGTGAAGGATTGTCATCGTATCCACATCCATGGCTCATGCCCAATTTTTGGCAATTTGCGACGGTTTCACTGGGCTTAGGATTATTACAAGGTGTTTATCAAGCGCGCTTTATTAACTATTTAGAACATCGTGGATTATTATCCAGCCATCAACGCAAAGTGTGGGTGTTTTGTGGTGATGGTGAAATGGATGAGCCGGAATCGATGGCCGGATTGACACTTGCTGGTCGAGAAAAATTAGATAATTTAATTTTTGTAGTGAATTGTAATTTACAGCGTCTCGACGGATTAGTGCGTGGCAATGGTAAAATTGTGCAGGAATTAGAAAGTCTTTTTAATGGCGCAGGTTGGCATGTCATTAAAGTATTGTGGGATAGTCGTTGGGATGCACTTTTTGAAAGAGATAAATCGGGTGCTTTACTTAAGCGATTAGGTGAATGTGTGGACGGTGATTTTCAAACCGCTTACGTGCGAGGTGGCGCGTATACCCGTGAATTTATTTTTAACACAGAAACATTAAAAGAATTAGTCGCGGATTTATCAGATGAAGAAATCGCACAATTAAATCGCGGTGCGCATGATCCTCTCAAAATATATGCAGCTTATTCCCTTGCATCACAGCATAAAAATCAACCGACTGTGATATTGGCGCAAGGTGTGAAAGGTTATGGATTGGGAACAACGACAGCAGAAGGCAGAAATGTTGCGCATAATCAATTAGAACTAAGTGATGATGAATTGAAGAATTTTCGTGACCGTTTTCATTTGCCACTCACCGATAAGCAAATTTTAAATTTAGAATTTTATCAACCCAAAAAAGACAGCAAAGAACTAGCTTATTTACACGCACGACGGGAAGCGTTAGGCGGTTATTTGCCCGCACGTCATGTTGTATCGCAATCATTGCAAGTGCCTCCCCTGGCTATTTTTGATGCTGTTTTGCAAGGGTCAGCAGATCGAACCATGTCAACGACCATGTCCTTAGGACGTATTCTGACAACCTTGTTGAAGGATAAAATCCTTGGGCCACGATTGGTGCCTATTTTTTCAGATGAAGTGCGTACATTTGGGATGGAATCTTTATTTCGACAAGTAGGCATTTATTCACCGGTGGGCCAGTTGTATACACCGGAAGATAAAGAACAATTTCTTTATTATCATGAAGCACAAAATGGCCAAGTGTTAGAAGAGGGAATCACAGAAGCCGGTTGTATGTGCACTTGGATTGCCGCGGCTACTGCGTATGCAACACATCGTTTACCGATGATTCCGTTTTTTACTTATTATTCGATGTTTGGTTTCCAACGTGTTGGCGATTT
This sequence comes from uncultured Coxiellaceae bacterium, assembly GCA_964438435.1. Classification (GTDB taxonomy): domain Bacteria; phylum Pseudomonadota; class Gammaproteobacteria; order DSM-16500; family DSM-16500; genus Aquicella. Next base: position 2,475 of record CAYTKY010000118.1, read on the forward strand.
AATTTGGGCGGCAGGCGATATGCGTGCACGTGGTTTTTTAATAGGCGCGACAGCGGGTCGTACGACACTGGAAGGAGAGGGGTTGCAGCATCAAGATGGATCCAGTCTGTTAATTGCGGCACAAGTTCCCAATTGTCGTGCTTATGATCCTGCATTCGGTTATGAAATGGCAGTCATTATTCAGCATGGTTTGCAGGAAATGCTTACCGAAGAAAAAGATGTATTTTATTATTTAACCGCAATGAATGAGCGCTATATTCAACCTCCCATGCCGAAAGGTGTGGAAGAAGGGATTATTAAAGGCATGTATTTGTTGCAACATCAAAAGCCTACTCAACATCATGTGCAATTATTAGGAAGTGGTGCCATTTTAAATGAAGTGGTGGCAGCAGCTGATTTATTAAAACAAGATTTCCATATTTCTGCTGATGTGTGGAGTGTGACAAGTTTCAGTGAATTACGTCGTGAAGCCATGGCGCTCGAGCGTGTCGCGATGTTATCAGCAGAAAAAAAGACGATGACTTCTTATGTTGAAAATTGTTTTGTTGATCATCCGGGCCCTATTATTGCCGCAACGGATTATGTTCATGCGTATGCCGATTTAATACGACCCTATCTTTCGCGTACTTATGTTACATTAGGAACAGACGGATTTGGTCGCAGTGATACACGAGAAAATTTGCGTCGGTTTTTTGAAGTGGATCGTTATTATATTACAGTGGCTGCTTTACATGCACTTGCAAAAGAAGGTGCAATACCAGCGAGCAAAGTGTCTGACGCTATTAAGAAATATAAGATTGATCCTGAAAAACCCAATCCGCTGATGGTTTAAGAATTGTTAATAGTTTGCGATCACATGGTTTTTTGCTTTTTACCCTGCATAGGGTCAGTTATTTTGCGATTTTAATCTTCTGATGAATAAAAGGAGAATACATTTTGGCATCAAAAAATGTAATAACCCCTGATTTAGGGGGTGCGTCTGATGTAACGGTGATTGAAGTTCTTGTCAAACCAGGCGATCAAATTGATATGGATACGCCTATTGTGACATTAGAATCGGATAAAGCCACATTAGAAGTGCCAACAACGGATGCAGGTATTGTCGATGTATTGAAAGTAAAAGTTGGCGACAAAGTTTCTACGGGTTCAGTCTTGCTGACGTTAAAAGCTGATAATGAAAAAACAAAAGCCAGTGAAGCGAAGTCAACTGTAAAAGAAAAAGTGTCTGATGATGAAAAATTGAAAACCGAAGCGGCATCAAAGCAAAAAAAATCATCGAAAAAAACAACGGAATCAATCCGAGAAAAATTGACTTCACAGGCAGAAGCCTCTTCGCAACCTGTGTTAACAGGTATTGTGCAATCCACCAGCGATGTTCATGCAGGGCCTGGTGTGAGGCGTCTTGCACGTGAATTTGGGGTTGATTTGTCACTGGTTGTAGGCAGTGGCCCTAAGCAGCGTGTATTGAAAGAAGATGTACAAACGTATGTGAAAACACAATTGTCACAAACCTCCAGTAGTAGTGCCTTGATGCCATTTGCAGGCATGCCTGCAATTGATTTTTCTAAATTTGGTGCAGTTGAAGTGCAAGCTTTATCGCGTATTAAAAAATTAACAGGAAAAAATCTGCAACGTAATTGGATGATGATTCCGCATGTCACACAATTTGCTGAAGCAGATATCACGACATTAGAAGAATTTCGTCGTCAACAAAAGCAAGAATTAGAAAAACAAAATATTAAATTAACACCGCTGGTTTTTGTGATGAAAGCAGTGGTTGCGTCATTAAAAGCTTTTCCTCAATTTAATTCATCCCTTGATGTAACAGGGGAGCATTTAGTGATGAAAAAATATTTTAATATTGGTGTGGCTGTTGATACGAAAGAAGGCTTAGTGGTGCCGGTTGTGCGTGATGTGGATCAAAAAGGCTTAATTGATCTTGCGAAAGAATTAGCACAGATTAGTGAAAAAGCTCGCAATAAACAATTAATGCCAGGG
>CAYTKY010000119.1:0-4389 GCA_964438435.1 uncultured Coxiellaceae bacterium
ATTAGAAAATATACGTCCTAGTAAATCATCAGCCGTAAATTCACCTGTCACTTCATTCAACGCCAAATGAGAGAGCCGCAAATCTTCGGCAACCAATTCCACTGATCGAGAATGAGTTAATTGCTGAATACTGTGAGTAAGATATTTGTGTGTCCGCAACAAAGCATCGAGATGACGACGCCGCGCGAGGTAAATACCATCTGATTCGCCATGAAATCCAGCTTTACGTTTGATCGTTTCTTTTAATAAAGCAATGCCTTCTCCTGTCTGAACAGAGAGTGAAATAATGACATGTCCATTTTTTTCTTGCACCGATGCTGTTTCATTTAATAAATCAATTTTATTACGAATAAAAATAAAATGATTAGCATGGTGACTATTGGTCTGCCATTTTAATTGAGCCACTTTTTCTGTTAGAAAATCAGATAATGTTTTCTCATTTATTATTTCTTTAGTTGCATCGAATACATAAAAAACAATATCCGCTTCTTTAATTTCCTGGTATGCGCGCCGGATTCCTTCTTGCTCAACCAAATCTTCACTTTCTCGCAATCCAGCGGTATCGATCATATGCATAGGCAACCCATCGATTAAAACCGGATGACGCAAAACATCGCGTGTAGTGCCAGGAATAGCCGTCACAATCGCTAAATCTTGGCCACTTAATTTATTTAACAAACTGGATTTGCCTACATTCGGCTCGCCTGCAATGACAGCTGTCATTCCTTCTCGCAACAAGCTTCCTTGTTTCGCATTTTCTTGTATCGTTTCTAAATCACGAATAATAACATGAAGGGTTTCTAATATTTTTTTATCGCTGAGAAAATCAATTTCTTCATCTGAAAAATCCATCGCAGCTTCTATATACATGCGTAGTTGAATAATTTTTTCATCTAATGCATGAATCGCTCTTGAAAACTCCCCCTTCAAAGAACGTAATGCTGAACGTGCTGCTTGTTTTGAAGACGCGTCAATTAAATCTGCAATCGCTTCCGCTTGAGTTAAATCCATTTTACCATTCAAAAATGCACGCTCTGAAAATTCACCTGCGCGTGCTAACCTTACTTCTAATTGTAGAATTGATTGTAATAAAAGATCTGCAACCACAGGGCCGCCATGCCCTTGTAATTCCAATATATCTTCGCCAGTAAACGAATGAGGATTCGGAAAAAAAATGGCAATGCCTTCGTCAAGGATATCGCCTGCTATATTATGAAAGGGAAGATAAGTCGCTTTGCGTGACGGCAATTCACATCGCAACATTGTTTTCATCACTTGTTTAACGCGTGGACCAGAAATACGTACGACGGCAATACCACCTCGCCCTGGCGGTGTTGCCAAAGCCGCGATCGTATCCGCCTTCATTTACTATTTCCCAATTTTACGCATAATGTGCCATTGTTGTAAAAACGACAGTGTATTATTCACAAACCAATACAACATCAATCCCGAAGGAAAATTAGCAAATAAAGCAGTAAAAATAACAGGCATTAACATCATGACTTTCGCTTGCATGGGATCCGGCGGTGGTGGGTTTAAACGTTGTTGAATAAACATTGAAATACCCATCAAGACAGGCAACACATAATAAGGATCATGTTGAGAAAGATCTTGTATCCAAAATATAAAAGGGGCCTGACGTAACTGCACGCTTTCTACTAACACCCAATACAACGCAATAAAAACAGGAATTTGAATTACAATAGGCAAACACCCGCTCATCGGATTTACTTTTTCCTGACGATATAAATCCAGCGTTGCCTGTGTGAATTTTTGTTTATCGTCAGCGAAACGTTCTTTTAACATTTCAATTTTAGGTTGCAATTTTTTCATTGCACTCATCGAACGATAACTTTTAGCCGATAATTTATAAAAAAGTAATTTGATAATGATCGTCACTATCACAATTGACCAGCCCCAATTACCAATCACATCATAAATTTTTTGCATCATCCAAAAAATAATGGCGGAAATAAACCAGAACCAACCATAATCAATGGTCAATTTTAATTGCGGCGCTGTTTTTTCTAATTGATCAACAATGGCAGGACCCGCATATAATTTTGCCTCTGTTGATAAAGTGGCGCCCGAAGCCACCTTTATTGGTTGACTCATCATACCGATAGTATAAAGACCATTTGACGTGACTCGTGAATAATATGTCGACGTATTGTTTTGTGGCGGCACCCATGCGCTAATAAAATAATGCTGTATCATCGCAGCCCAACCATCTTGTATCGATTGACTGAGATTTTTTTCTTGCATTTGCTTAAATGAAATTTTTTCGAATGGTTTTTGCGGACTTGAAATCGCAGCACCAAAATACGTCGTTAAATTGACCATGCCGCCATGATTTTTAGGGGGATCATTCGTACGTAATAATTGCGTATAAAAATTACCTTCCCATGGTTGAGAAGTGGCATTGTTAATTTCATAACCGACTTTCACTTCATAACTATTTCGAGTAAAGGTAAAAAATTTCGTTATCTTTAAGCCATCCGCGTTTTGCCAATGCAATGCGACTGTCAGTGTGTTCTGTGTCGGATTCAAAACATAACTGGATTGTGCAGAAGTATAAAGGGCTTGCTCTTGTGACGTATCAGGACCTTGCTGGCTCAATAACCCACTTTCCGCAAGGTAGCGCGTCTTAGGATCATCATTAAATAAAACAAAAGGAGAACTAGCATGCAATGATTCAGGATATTGTAACAATTTAACACCAACAATATCGCCCCCACGCGTATCGATAGCCACTTGTAAGGTATCTGTTTTCACAGTAACCACGTCACCCGCTGAGGAAGTTGCCAATTGGGGCGCTTGCGTCGATGAAGATAAGGGCGCTGCCGCGGAAGCCGATGTCTGCACATCAGGGACATATCGATTGGATGATACGTTTTGAACAGATGAATCGGTTGGTAAAACAGTCGCAGGGTGCTCTTTTTGCCAAGCCTGAAAAAGAAAAAAGCCGACAATAACTAAGAGGGTATAGAGTGCAATTCGTAGGTAATCTAGCATATTTTCTAACATAATCAACTTCTTAGGTTATGGGACCGGATCAAAACCACCTGCATGCCAGGGGTGACATCGTAATAAACGTCGAAAGCTCAAATAACCGCCTTTTATAGCACCATGCGCATTCACCGCAGTCATTGCATACCTAGAACAGGATGGCTCAAACCGGCAGCCACAAGGCCCTAATAAGGAACTGATTGCTACTTGATAGAAGCGAATAACGCCTATCAAAGATGCTTGGATGATTCTATTAAGCGCAGCCATAATTTATCGACATTTTCTCGTAACTGTTTTTTATCCTGGAAGGGACCCTCTTTTGACCGTATTAACACAATGATATCAAGCCCTTTCAGCCTTTCTTTGTGATATCGAAAGCTCTCACGAATAATTCGTCGTAGTTGATTTCGATCTACGGCACGCCTGACATGGTGTTTACTAATCACCACGCCTAGTCTCGCTTCAACGCGTTGACAGGAATGATACAAGGCGAGCAAACGCTGGCAAGCAACTTTGCTCGCTTTAGCAAAAACAGACTGAAAATCTTTTTTCTCAGCCAATCTGTGTTGACGCGAAAAACTAAACGGCAAGCCTTTTACGACCTTTCGCACGACGACGACTTAGCACCGCTCGCCCATTCTTCGTCGCCATCCGCGCACGGAATCCATGAGTTCTTTTTTGTTTTAAAACACTGGGTTGGAATGTTCTTTTCATATTTCGTTCTCAAAACGGGGTTAAACAACAGGGTGCTATGTTAGGGGGAGTCGCGTGGATTGTCAAATGAGGAAAATTATTAATCAACAGAGCGATGTATTGCTAGCCACATCCTCATTAGCAACAAAAGAAAGCTCAATATCCCTTTGAAATATATCGTTTAGATTTATCCATGTTTATTTTCCTTATTAACTGAGGTAAGTTGGCTAAACTAAACCCTATGAGCAAGATGAATCGAATATGAAAATCATTCTCGCCAGCCATAACGCTGGAAAAATCCAAGAATTTCGGACCTTGCTAAACCACTTACCGATTGATCTTATCTCTCAGGCGGAATACGGAGTGGGAGAAATAGAAGAAATCGGTTTATCGTTTGTCGAAAATGCCATTCTAAAAGCGCGTCATGCTTCACTTACGACAGGATTACCCGCATTGGCGGATGATTCTGGTTTGGCAGTCGCCGCATTAAATGGTGCGCCAGGCATTTATTCTGCGAGATATGCAGGTAAAAAAGCGATTGCTTCTGATAACATCAAAAAACTATTAGTCGTACTAAATGATATTCCTGACTCACAACGGCAAGCCAGTTTTCATTGCGTCCTTGCATTTTTATTACACCCCGCTGACCCCACTCCTTTAATTTGTCATGGCCAATGGCATGGCATG
>CAYTKY010000120.1:0-4385 GCA_964438435.1 uncultured Coxiellaceae bacterium
TGCTTCGTCGCCTGCTTCGCAGGCTCCTCGCAAAGACGGGGATGAGATAAATTTTATCCTGTGCAAAGTTAATTTTCAGCTCTTAATTCGCATTTAAAAAGAGTTGGCTAGCACCGCAATATGTCACCCCGGAAAATGCGCCTGCTAGTATCGTATTCTTTTTTATCTGATGAATCTATCCTTTAGGCGTCATTAATTTTTTAATACGAATGCAACCTCTAACAAAGGGCGAGTCACTTGCGAATTTTGATTCTTGTCCTTGATATTTAAAGCGAGTATCACATTGTGCCATGAGATGAGAGGCTTGGATGATTTGATGTCTATCTGGTTTATTGTGAAAGAAATCAAAATTAATATTTGATGTGATTTTTGATAAAATGGTATCAGAACAAAGACTGTTTTCTTTCGCTAATTCTTTAGAAAAAATATTGGTAATGTGATGCAATTCACGCATTTCAGAAAGCGTACTCGAAATTTTTCGAGATTTAGGTGAGAACATGTGCGTTGATGGGTGTTGCAATGAATAATATATCGGCATGTCATCTTGTTCGTAATTAAAATGTGTTGGTTGTAAGATGATGGGATCATATTTATCTAAACGATAAGAATCGGTGAATACTTGTTGTATAGCTTGCGTGGGCAATGCGTCGTCATTAATGGCGGGAGCATAGCCTGGAGCTGCTCCTAATGCGATAGCAAATAAGTGTCGTGCTGTATCCGCTAAATAGGGGTTAGGTTTTAAATTACGGTTTTTCTGGATGATAGAGAAAGAGAGATCATAATAAAAACGATTTCTTTGATATTCGCAATGATACCAAGCTAATTCATGCAAATATAATTTTAATGGTAACCACGCGCTATCTGAATCTAATTTTTCTAACCATTTGCTTCCAAAATAAAGTAGACAAGATCGCCAATCGCAATTTAATACCTGTGAGTTTGTAATTTCGCGGAAAACATTCCAGTGTTCATGCATTGATTTAGGTGTGGGGACTTGCACATTGAAATCACGTTGAAGATTCGCGTGGTAAGTGGCGCATCCAATATTCGGAAGCATAAATGTTGATCGAGCACCGGAAGAAAGTGTTAGCACCCCATTAGGATCATAGGTGCGACGATGTTTTCGACTAAGAATTCTTGCAAAAGGAAAGATGGAGCCGGGTGAATATAAAATCCACGGAATTGATATTTTTTCATCGGGTAGTTCAACGAATAATTCCAAATTTTTTTCCAATAACATGGCAAATGGCGCGCTATTTTTGCTATAACCTAACTGTTTTAAAACATCTTGCGGCGTATCAGGGTTGGATATTCGATAATAAGTATTTTGATGAGTAGGTAATAGCGTGCTTTCTGTATCACCTTTTATAGCGCCATAAGGATAATAGGCGAGATAAACGACAAAAGATTCATCTGGATTTAATTCATCAACCATTTTTGCAAAGGCGGGTTCAACTTTTGCAACTCGTTTGCGCACATATTGCCAATTTGTTTTGACTAAACCTTTTCTTTCATCAATATCCGAATACATGAAAACATCCTATTTAACAATATTATCAAGTGGTTTTAAAAAATGGCTGTTAGAATAATTGCATTTGGGTAAAAAAATTATCATTAAATTTTAATCATTATTTATGTGATGAATTTTTTTAATAAAAATTTCGAAGATTATCTGGTATAAGGTTGCTGAATTCAATGAGGGGTAAATACTTTTTCTTTCTGGTTGCATGCCATAATTGGTTGTAGTATCTTTCGATGAAATTTTAGAAATTTATATTGATGGACTAAGTATGGAAAATTTTACAGACATAATGGCTGTTTTTGAGGATGCTGCTAAGGCGCCTATTTACCATGTGCCTTTATATGCGAGAACAATTTTTTTTCCCGAAACAGTAAGATCATTAATTAAATCAAATAAATTTGAACAATTAAAACAACAGTTATGTAGATCGATACATCTAAGCGATAAAGCTGATATTTTTGAGGTGGTACAAATCGGGATGATTTTAGCCAATGAAACTAATGTTGTACAATTACAAAATTAAAAATTGACGGGAAAACAAAGTTTCATGTGTGCCTCTTTAGTTGTTGTTGGCTCTGGTATTAAATTTATATCTCATCTAACGGTAGAAGCTAAAGCACATATTGAAAAGGCAGATACAGTGCTTTATTTGGTAAATGAGCCGTTAACAAAAAAATGGATTGAAAGCATTCATCCTCATGCTGAATCTTTAGATTATCTTTATTCACAATTTCCACTTCGTCTGCATAATTATCAAGCAATCACCGATTATATTTTGAAGGTTGTGAAACAGCAAAAACAAGTATGTGTTGTTTTTTATGGTCATCCTACTGTTTTTTCTAAACCAGCATTAGATGCTGTCATTCAAGCTAAGCAATTAGGAATACATGCTTGTGTGCTGCCAGGAATATCTGCTGAAGATTGTTTGTTTGCGGATCTATTAATTAATCCTGGTTCGTGTGGATGTCTTTCGTTTGAAGCAACAGATTTATTAATTCATCGGCGTAAAATTGATCCAACCTCCCACGTGATTATATGGCAGGTTGATGTTGTGGGTTGTTTGGGATTGTCTAAGGCGCATGGTTATCGCAAGGAAAATTTAAGCCTGCTGGTTTCTTACTTAACGCAGTATTACTCTTCAGATCATAAAGCCACATTATATGTGGCTGCTCAATATCCTGGATTTGATCCTTATATTGAGCATATTGAAATAGCGCGCTTGCCGGAAATGGATATTCCATCTCTTTCGACTTTATATATTCCCCCAACCCATGAAGCTCACTACGATGAAGCGATGCTTGTTTCTCTTCGTTTGCATCCCACCACTTAACTCAAAAAAAGCGAACTGATTATGCGAACCTATTTACTTTCTCTAGGGAAGTTTTATTTGAAGAGTTACACGGGTCTTCCTGTTGCTTGTTGGAGGGGAATGATTCTTAATTTTATTCAGTCTGCGATCAGAAGTTCATTTTATTTTTTATCAATTTATTTTATTCAAGACCTTCATTTCGATACGGTTACGGTTGGCTCAATGATTTCTTGTTATGGATTAGGTGCAATTTTCGGCGGATATTTGGGCGGAAAATTATCTGATTTTTTTTCTCCTCTTGTTGTTTCAGCGGTTTTTATTTTATGCCAAGCGGGTCTTTATTTTTTGTTGCCTTGCGTTCATTCAATTTATTTATTGATCATGATTATTTTACCGTTAGGGTTGACTTCTTATGCGGCTATCACGGCTAGTCATTTGTGGATATTAGGTCAATGCGATTCTGCTGAATCGAGAATGAAGGCCATCAATTTATTTTCAACATCATCCAATTTAGGAATGGGGATAGCGGGATTAATCATTAGCATGATTGCTTCGTTCGGATTTCATTTTATTTTCTCCATGACGGGATTATGTTTGCTTTTCTTATCGATGTATTTTTTCTCATTAATCAAATCAGAAACAAGAGGACACAATCATATTTTTTCTGTTGATGATGAAAATAAGATGGCGGCATCGTTGTCTATAAATAAATCGATTATTTATTTTTATATTTTACCCAGTGTTTTATTCATCGGTGCGATTGTATCGCAATTCAGTTCCATGTATCCGATTTATATTGAAGCTACTTTCCCAGTAGTTGGATTGAAAGTCGTGAGCCTGTTATTTTCAATCAATACGTTTATGATTGTGTTATTAGCAACGCCCATCGGGGATTATGCTAATCGATTTGATCGATTATTCATGATGAGTTTAGGAGGATGTTTCATTGGTGCTGGCATGTTCATGCTTGCATTATCGAGTACATTATTGTTTATCATGATGGCTTGTATGATTTATACGATAGGCGAGATTATTTTTTTCTGCATGGCGCAATTTTTATGTTATCAATCTGCGTTACCGAATAAAAAAGGCCATGGTTTGGGATTGTTTCGAATTGTGTATGCCTCAAGCCGCATGATCGGGCCGGTTGCAGGTGGATATATTTATCAAATTAATAACGGATTGACATTGTGGTATTTAAGCGGTGCGTTGGGATTGTTGTGTTTGTTGGGATATCAGTCGATTAAAATTTCATTGCTTAGCGATTAGTTGGTTTTCGTTACATCCTCTGAAAACCAGATGGGTGACACATTATAACCGATGAAATAAATCAGATGCCGCAATGTCACCCCGGAAAATGCGCCGGCACTTTTCTTACAAGGAACACGAAACTAGCAGGCGCATTTCTCCGGGGTCTGGGCTTTGCGATGGTGGGTGAAAGACAGGTCAAATCAAGCTAGCTCAAAACACCAACATAAAAAACGCTATTTCTTTCGTGTGTTAAAATATAAACATAGTAATCATGTTCTTTCATGAAATTATTTCCTGTGTGAG
>CAYTKY010000121.1:0-4341 GCA_964438435.1 uncultured Coxiellaceae bacterium
GATGACGTTCTCTTTCCCATCCGATGAAACCACCTAAACAACAAGCAAAGATCACACGAAAAAACATTTCAAAATCGGATTGTAGCGTATGTTCAATCATAACAGTTCCTTGTCATCATTATTTTTTATGCTACACAGATTTGGTTGAAGGATCTAGAGCTGATTCTCGTTATACGGTATTCAAAATGATATCACGCATGCGTGCGCACACTTTTTCCATCACATGAATATTATGAATGCTCGCTAAATGAAAATAAGCGATGAGCCCTTCTTTGAAAAGATAATGCAAATAAGCACGAGAAAAGTGCTGGCAAGTGTAACAGTCACAATGTGGCATGATAGGCTGCTCATCTTGCGCATATTGATTTTTTTTGATGAGAATGCGAGGATTTTTTTCTTCGCCTACAAAGGCAAGCCAACCATCTTGCTCGACAATGTCACCACAGTATAATGTCCCGTGACGTGCATTGCGTGTCGGGGCGACACAATCAAAAATATCAATGCCTCTTGCTACCACATCAATTAAGTCTTGTGGATTTAATCCGACCCCCATCGTGTAACGAATTTTTTCTTCGGGCAACATCGGACGTATCCAATCAATGATTTCACAGGTTTTTACCATATCAAATCCAATGACTTCACCGCCAATCGCAATCCCATCTAAATTTTGTTGCAAAATAAATTGCGCACTTTGATCACGCAAATCGCGGAAACTACCACCTTGAATAATGCCAAACAGAGCTTGTTTTGAGCCATAAATGGAACACGGATTTTTTTGATGTGTTTCAATGGAAGTGATTAGCCAGCGGTGTGTGCGGTCTAGTGCAGCTAATGCGGCTTCACGTCCACCTGTTTCAGGTGTGCACTCATCAAATGCCATGATGATATCGGCGCCAATTATTTTTTGTGTTTGAATAGAGGTTTCTGCATTCAAATGAATAATTTTTCCAGTGCGAGGATGTTTGAAATGCGCACCTTCTTCATCAACAACACACACGGTTCCTTTTTTCGATAAGCTGAGTACCTGAAATCCACCGCTGTCCGTTAACATGGATCGTTGCCAACCCATTAATTTGTGCATGCCACCGATTTTTTCAATGACTTCCATGCCGGGCGAACACAACATGTGATACGTATTGCCGCCTAAAATCAGTTGATTCCCGCTCTGTTCAAGGTCAGCAGGTGTTGCGTAATTTAACATCGCGCGCGTACCGACCGGCATGAAAGTGGGTGTTAATACGTCACCATGTGGTGTGTGCATGCGCATCACCCTGGCGGGCAATGTCGCGTGTTTTTTTATGAGGTGTGAATGGTAGGTATTCATATTGTCATAATAAAAAAGTGGTTTGCTATTTTATCCATGTTATTTTTCAGAAACCACTGTTAAAATTCGTTGAAATTGTTTTGCGCTCAGTTTGTTGACAAAGGAAAGCCATGAATTCTCAACGCCACTATACTTTTCTTGATCGTCTCTGTTTAAGCTTAGATCAGGTTGTGCGAACATTGAACCATCAAGCCAAAACAACCGGCCATCCTAATCCAGCTAAGGATATCGAAGAATCTGTATTGAATGATAAACAACGGGAGCGATCTGCTGCACTCATGCGTATTAATCACGCGGGCGAAGTGTGTGCGCAAGCGTTATACCACGGCCAAGGAGTGATTTCGCGTGATGTGGATGTGCAAGAAAAAATGCAACGCGCAGCAATCGAAGAAGGCGATCATTTGAGTTGGTGTCACGAGCGATTGGAAGAATTAGGGAGTCATACCAGTTATTTGAATCCGTTATGGTATGCCGGCTCTTTTTGTATTGGTGTGGTGGCTGGCATAATGGGAGATAAATGGAGTTTAGGATTTGTGGCTGAAACAGAGCGACAAGTTATTCAGCATTTGCAAGGTCATTTGCATTTACTGCCAAGGCAAGACCAACGCAGTTACCACATCATCAAAAAAATGGAAGAAGATGAAAGGCATCATCGTGATGATGCAATGGCCTGTGGGGCAAAAGAATTGCCCGACATTCTTAAAAAAAGCATGGCCATGACATCAAAAATAATGGTGAAAACAGCGTATTGGATTTAAATAAAGAGCCTAAAATAGTTACGCAGCGACCTTATATAACACAATCAAAGCGCCTGCTTGAATGAGCCATACAACCCAAACAATTTGCATAAAGTAGGGAAACCAATGGCGTCGTAACATCCAGTAAATGACAGTGGGAATGAGGCTCACGAAGACAGGAATACTGAGTAATGCAATTAATCCGCGAGCGAGATTACCAGCTTGGCCGCCCGAAAAAACATCGGTGAGAATTTGAGATACCCAATCATGTGCGGTAATAAGGAATTGAACAGCTTGTTGTGCGTGAGCCATCGAAAGAATAATGCCGATGCTTAATGCAATAAGTGCGATAATCTGTTTGACCATGAGTGTGAAGCTCCATTTAATAAAGCAATAATATTATTTCAAGGGTAATCAGCCAAAAAGACGATGTCAAACTTTTATACCCGTTCCTTTATGCAATAATCGCCAAGCCCAAAAAAATAAAAGAAGACATAACAAAGTAACAAGACTAAACCCCAAATAAATATTGAGATCAGCGATGCCTAACAAACCAAATCGGAAAGTATCAACCATATCTAAAATAGGGTTGAATAACGAAATGGTACGCCATGGTGCAGGTAGTTGCTGAATGGAATAAAAAACACCGCCAAGATAAGTCAGTGGTGTTAATACAAAGGTAGGAATAAAAGAAATATCATCAAATCGTTTTGCATAAAGGCCATTAATTAATCCACCCAATGAAAATACAAGTGCTGCTAAACAAGCCATCGTTATCACAATGCCAGGATGGCTCATGGGAATATGCGTAAAAAAAAGGGCGATGAATAAGACAATCATGCCAACTAATAAGCCGCGCAATGTGCCGCCTAATGTAAAGCCAAGCAAAATGATTAAACTGGGCATAGGAGAGACTAACATTTCTTCAATACTTTTGTTGAATTTCGTGAGGAAAAAAGAAGAAGCGGTATTGGCATAAGCGTTAGTCATGATCGACATCATAACAAGGCCAGGCACAATGTATTGAATATAGTGATAGCCATGAATTTCGTGAAGTTGTGACCCAATGAATTTTCCAAAAATAATAAAATAAAGACCCATCGTAATGGCAGGTGGTAATAATGTTTGCGTCCAAATGCGCATGAAGCGCCAAGTTTCTTTGCGTAATAACGTTTGCAGTGCAATTAAGGTAGGGTAAAAACCAGTACGTGAAGTCATAAGGTCCTATTTTTTATTTTCAGAAATCAAATGAATAAATAATTCTTCTAAGCGATTTGTTTTATTGCGCAAGCTCTTAATTTTAATGTCGTAGAGAGTGAGTAATTGAAATAAATCATTCAATGATTGGCCTTTACGTATTTCGATTTCCAATGTCGTTTCATCGATAAAACGATGAGGGTAGCCTGTGAGTGTGGGCAAAGAGGAAATGGGCCGATCAAGATCGAGTACGAGCGTTTGCATATTTAATCGATTCAGTAATGATTTCATATCGGCGCGTTCAATGATTTCTCCATGATCGATAATGGCAAGGTTTTTACAAAGGTGTTCTGCTTCTTCTAAATAATGAGTCGTTAAAATAATCGTGGTGCCTTGTTGATTTAATTGTGTGAGAAAACGCCATAATGTGTGCCGCAATTCGATATCGACACCGGCGGTTGGCTCATCAAGGATTAATAATTTGGGTTCATTCATCAGTGCGCGTGCAATTAATAGTCGTCGCTTCATTCCGCCCGATAATCGAAAAGCCGGTTGATGACGCATATCCCATAAGCCCATTTCATTTAAATAAACTTCCATGCGTTCAAGCGCAATGCGTTTTGAAATACCGTAATAACCTGCTTGGTTAATGAGAATTTGTGAAATATTTTCGAAAACACTGAAATTCATTTCTTGTGGCACAATGCCGATGAGTGATTTGGCTTCAGCAAGATGTGTATCGGTGTCATAACCAAATACGGTGATTTTCCCACTGGTTTTATTGATGAGCGAGCAAATAATGCCGATGGTTGTGGATTTGCCAGCGCCGTTTTGCCCCAGCAAAGCAAAAAAATCACCCTCGGCCACATCAAGATCAATGCCTTTTAACGCAGGGATCCCATTCGAATAAATTTTCAATAATTGTTTAACGGAAAGTGCAGTCTTCATGAATTTTTTCCGGTAAGGCTTTTAGCAATGATTGTAGCGCAATGGCGCGATGACTGATTTTGTTTTTTGTTGCTGGCGTTAATTCAGCCGCTGTTTTATTTTCAGAGGGCACATAAAAAATCGGATCGTAACCAA
>CAYTKY010000122.1:0-4325 GCA_964438435.1 uncultured Coxiellaceae bacterium
ATTAAATCTTCGACTTTTTTTCCAACGACCATCATCATGTCAGCTAATTCATCAGCAATCACAACAATGAGTGGCAAAGGCTCTAAACAAATTTTAGCAGAGGCTTCATCATGCACTAACGCACCAGGCAAAGGGAGTGGTTGACCTTGCTTGATCGCATCACTGACTTTTTGGTTGTAACCTGCCAGGTTACGCACGCCGAGTGAGGCCATTAAGCGATAACGTTTATCCATTTCTGCAACACACCAACGCAACGCATTGGCTGCATCTTTCATATCGGTGATAACGGGTGTTAACAAGTGCGGAATACCGTCATACACAGATAATTCCAACATTTTAGGATCAATCAGAATAAGACGTAATTGTTCGGGTGTTGCTTTATATAACATGCTCAACAGCATCGCGTTCAAACCAACCGATTTTCCCGACCCTGTTGTACCTGCCACCAATAAATGCGGCATTTTTGTCAAATCGACAACTTGTGGATGACCTGAAATATCTTTACCTAACACCAAACTCACCGGTGAACGTGATTGCTGGTATCGCTGCGATTCCAATATATCGCGCAATGTCACTAATTCTCGATTTTCATTCGGGATTTCAAGACCAATAACTGATTTGCCTGGAATCACTTCAACAATACGCACACTCACCGTTGAAAGTGAACGTGCAATATCTTTTGCAAGCCCTGTGATTTTACTGACTTTAATACCGGGCGCTAATTCTAATTCAAACCGTGTGATCACAGGACCAGGATGCACGGCAACTACCTTCACTTCGACGCCAAAATCAAACAAACGTTGTTCGACTAATTGCGATAATTCCTCAAACGAAAGATTGGCAAATGCTTTATCCGCCAAAGGAGGCGCGGAATTAAGTAAAGATAACGGAGGCAATGTCCCTGGTGCTAACTTAATTGACGAATCCACTTCAATTTTTTTCTTCTCACGCATCACTTCTGTTTTCGGAACAACCATGGGTTTAGTTACAATCGGCACAATAGGACGTTCTGATATTTTAAGATCATCGATTCGTTTTGATTTTTCAATCAACGGTTCGATTTTGCTGCTTGAATGAATCACTCTCTTTTCACGATGCGCGCGCCATTTATTTTGCAAATCATATCCTATTTGTTTTATACGTTCTTTGATGATGTCAAAGAGACCTAACCAAGACAAACCGGTCACAATCGTGATCCCGCATAATAAAGTGGTAATAAAGAATAACGTACTGCCTGTTTTATTAAATAATAATAACAATCCTTTCCCAATCAAATCACCGATCATACCACCTGCATGTGCCGGTAAATTTAAATTCATCTTCAAATAAAAACTGACCAGACCGCAAGCACTGCCAATTAATAATAGCCATCCACCTAATTTAATCATCCATTCGCGTGATTTTTTTAATTCAATTTCGGATTCACATAAACTAAGCCAACTGGATAACACCATGAGAAATGGAAAAAGATAGGCAACCACGCCAAATAAAGATAGGAAAATATCGGCCAACCACGCACCGACATGGCCACCGCTATTCATGATTTTATTGCCAAGCCCCGTACTCGACCAACTGGGATCATCAACGTGATACGTTGCTAATGAAAAAAACAAAAATATCGCAGATGCAATAGAAATAAGAAATATTCCTTCACGTATGCGATGTCGCATCTGCACAGACAATGGTCTGCGCTTTTTATCGATAGCCTGCTTATAACGATTCTTCATGATGTAAATGTTTACCCTTCCTGCTACTTCTCGTACTATATACCACCTTCATAACAATGAAAAATAGCAGTGAAAAATCACAATGGAAAATCTGGGAGACATCGAAGCTCATGACAACACAGCACCATCGTTTAATTATCTTAGGATCAGGACCCGCAGGTTGGACTGCTGCCGTCTATACTGCGCGCGCTAATTTAAAACCTGTCATGATCACCGGCATGATCACCGGCGGCCAATTAAGTTTAACGACCGACATCGACAACTGGCCTGGCGGCAAAGAAGGCTTACAAGGCCCCGAATTAATGGAAAGTATGAAACAACATGCTGAACGATTTCATACAGACGTTATTTTTGATGAAATCACCTCTGCTGATTTACAACAAAAACCGTTTGTTTTGAAAGGTGAAACAACTTATACCTGCGATGCGCTCATCATTGCAACGGGTGCCAGTGCAAAATATTTAGGCCTTCCATCCGAAGAAACTTTTAAAGGCAAAGGTGTCTCAGCCTGCGCCACTTGCGATGGTTTTTTTTATCGTAACCAAAAAGTCGTAGTAATCGGGGGCGGTAACACCGCTGTCGAAGAAACCCTTTATTTAGCAAACTTAGCGTCACATGTGACTTTAATTCATCGACGTGATACGTTGCGTGCTGAAAAAATCATGATCGATCATCTCATGCAAAAAAAAGAAGCGACCGGTAAAATTGATTTTGCTTGGCACAGCGTGGTTGATGAAATTTTAGGAAATGAGCAAGGCGTCACAGGCATTCGGATCAAAAATACGCAAACTGGTGAAACCACTGTTTTAGATGCCACCGGTGTCTTTATTGCCATTGGTCATCAGCCCAATACAGCTATTTTCGCAGGGCAGCTTGATATGGATACAACGGGTTATCTCAAAATTCGCAGTGGCATTGGCCCCGGCGCAACAGCTACTAATATTCCCGGTGTTTTTGCTGCAGGCGATGTCTCTGACCCTACTTACCGCCAAGCTATTACAGCCGCTGGCTTAGGATGTATGGCAGCGTTAGATGCCGATAAATACCTTGATAGCTTAAAATAAGCAAAAAATGAAGACAGCTACAGGCGATAACGCTATAATTAACCACTGCAAATTTTAAATTTGAGATAGAAAAAAATGGCAAAAGAAGAACAGATTGAAATGGAAGGCACCGTCATTGATACGTTGCCCAATACCATGTTTCGCGTTCAGTTAGAGAATGGACACGTGGTACTTGCCCATATTTCCGGCAAAATGCGTAAAAATTATATTCGAATTTTAAAAGGCGACAAAGTAACTGTTGAAATGACCCCTTATGACCTCAGCAAAGGCCGTATCACTTTCCGTCATAAAGAAGGTGGCCCTCGCCCAACTGAGAGAGAAGAACAAAAGGAGTAATAAAATGAATTCACAGTGGAACCAACAACCATTTCGTTCACAAAATAGAGTCATGGCTTCCTCTAATGCGACGTTCATGAGCCGTGTTTATTTTTGGATGACATTAGGTCTAATCGTCACAGGTTTAGTGGCTTTTCAAGTCGCCAACACTCCCCATATCATGCAATATTTACTGACACATAATTTCGTCGTCATTGGCTTGATTATATTACAACTGGGTGCGGTGATTGTGTTGTCAGCCGCCATTAACAAAATGAATTCACTGACAGCCACACTAATTTATCTTGCCTACACGGCGTTAACCGGCTTAACTTTTTCGATGATTTTTCTTGTCTACACAACACAAAGTATCAGCGAAGTTTTTTTTCTGACAGCCTTTTCGTTCGGTGGATTAAGTGCATTTGGTTATATAACCAAACGTGACTTAGGTCCCGTCGGTTCATTTTGCACCATTGGCTTATTTGGATTAATTGGTTTTATTTTAGCGACGCTCATCTTTCCCTCCATGCTGACCAATGCCGTATCGATGACAATTAGCACATTGGGTATCCTGATATTTGCAGGGCTGACTGCTTACGATACTCAACGTATCAAAAGCTTTAACGTCAGCGGTGGTACAGCCGACGACATGAAAAAACGCTCTATCCATGGTGCATTAATGCTTTATTTAGATTTTATTAATTTATTCTTGAGCATGCTGCGATTATTTGGACAGAGAAAATAAGTCCTTTCATTTCTTAGCTGCAAGAATTTTTGTAACCACTCACAGTGTTTTTAAGCTGCAACAGCTAATGCGACATCTGATATTTTTCTAAAATCGCGCTCCCTATGAGTTCAACAAAACAGTCGTTTCAGTAATCGTTATATAATTCTGCAACCTGTTGTTAAGGTATTTGCTGCTTGCATTGTATCACCAATGAATTCTTTTGCTCTATTTGCAACAAGTTTCACTGCTGGCGCACTGCGAAAGAAGCTTAACGCATATGATGTATAGGTTTCTGGCTGCAACTCTTGCGCAAATGTTGTATTGATTTTTTCAGCTACTTTCTTACGTTCATCTTCTTCTAAATTATTGAAAGTATCTACCATATCTTTTGCATCTTTATCTTCTGGTAAAGAACCATCTGTAATGTATTCTATTACCTCGAGTTTGGCACTTTAGGCCGCTCGCGACAACTGATCTAGCAAGGTTTCCCAT
>CAYTKY010000123.1:0-3926 GCA_964438435.1 uncultured Coxiellaceae bacterium
TAAACGCATGGTTTCAAAATCGCGTAATTCACCGAGCAAAATGACATCAGGATCTTGTCTGAGAGAAGAAAGTAAGGCTTTTGCAAAGCTGGGGGTATCACGTCCTACTTGCATTTGGGTCACGATGCTTCGTTTGTTTTTATGAATGAACTCAATGGGATCTTCAATTGTCATGATATGGTAATTGTGAAAAGTATTCAGATAATCAATCATGGCGGCTAACGAAGTGCTTTTCCCTGATCCTGTTGGTCCCGTTACTAAAATTAATCCGTGCGATAATCCTAATAATGCTTTGATGACATTAGGGAGGCCGAGTTCATTTAATGAAGGAATCGTACTGGGCACAATTCTGAAAACAGCCGCAACGCCATTCATTTGGTGAAGTAAACTTAAACGGAAATTTCCAAGGTGGGGAAGGTAAAGCGGCATTTCATAAATCAAATCAGATTGAAATTTTTCTTGCTGTTCCACCGTCAGGACATCGAAAAGTAATTGCTTGACTTCATCAGCAGAAAGCTCAGGTTGATCTAACTCCTGAAGAACACCATCGATGCGTACGCTGGGTTTTAATCCAGGACCCAGATGCAAATCAGATGCTCTTTTTTGTACACTGATTTCAAGTAACTTTTCGATATCCATGGGTTACCGATTATTGATTGGTTTCAATGACTTCCTTCATACTTAAACGTATACGCCCTTGTCGATCAATTTCAAGTACTTTTACTCGAACAACTTGACCTTCGGATAATTTATCGCTGACATTCGCAATTCGTTCATTAGCAATATGAGAAATATGCACGAGACCTTGTTTGCCTGGCAAAATTGAAACGATAGCACCAAAATCCATTAATTTGGTGACGGTTCCTTCGTAAGTAGTACCTACTACCACATCGGCAGTTAAGCGTTCGATACGACGGATAGCTTCTTCACAAGCAGCCAGGTCTGCTGCCGCTACTTTGACTGCGCCGTCATCACTGATATCAACGACAGTCCCCGTTTCTTCTGTTAATGCGCGAATAGTGACACCACCCTTTCCAATGACATCACGAATTTTATCCGGCGGTATACGCATGCTTAAAATACGTGGCGCATAAGCAGACATTTCTTGTCGAGGTGTCGTCATGGTTTGATGCATGAGGGTCAAAATGTGAATGCGTCCTTCCCTTGCTTGTTCTAATGCTTGTTGCATGATGACTTCGGTGATGCCATCAATTTTGATATCCATTTGCAGTGCGGTGATCCCTTCGGTGGTGCCTGCAACTTTAAAGTCCATGTCACCCAAATGATCTTCATCACCTAAAATGTCGGTTAAAACAGCAAATTGTTCGCCTTGCTTCACCAGTCCCATTGCCACACCAGCAACATGGGATTTGATGGGGACACCAGCATCCATTAAGGCAAGACTGGTACCACACACGGTTGCCATGGAGCTTGAACCATTGGATTCGGTAATTTCAGAAACGACACGCAATACATATGAAAAGTCTTTTTGTGATGGTAATACAGGCGAAATACTGCGCTTAGCAAGGTTACCATGGCCAATTTCACGTCGTTTAGGGCTCCCAACCATGCCCACTTCGCCGACGGAGTAAGGGGGGAAATTATAATGCAACATAAAGGTTTCTTTGCGTTCGCCTTCTAATGCATCAATGGTTTGTGCATCACGTTCCGTGCCTAATGTGGTGACGACTAATGCTTGCGTTTCACCGCGGGTAAACAAGGAGGAGCCGTGCGCGCGCGGTAGTACACCCACCTGGATCGCAATAGGTCGGACTGTTTTGGTGTCGCGGCCGTCGATACGTGGGTGCCCTTGTAAAATGCGGTCACGCACAACACGACTTTCGAGATGATTGAAAATATATTTTGCTTCTTGATGGAGGTCCGCCAAGTTGTCTTTATCTGCATTTTCAGCAGTGATTTGTTCGATGAGGCGATCATTGATTTCAGCAATCGCATCCTGGCGCTCTATTTTGTCGCGAATTTGGTAAGCTTTTTCGATATCCGCTTGGCACCAATCGCTGACTTGTTTTTCAAGATCAGCATTAATAGCAGGAGGAGTCCAGTCAGAAGGAATCGTTCCGGCTTCTTCAGCCATTTCTTTGATTGCGGTAATCACGGTTTGCATTTCTCGGTGTGCAAACATGACAGCACCTAGCATGACCGCTTCTGGCAATTCTTTTGCTTCCGATTCCACCATTAGCACGGCGTTTTCGGTGCCAGCGACGACCATATCTAATTGAGAGGTGGTTAGCTGAGAGATCGTTGGATTTAATAAATAATGTCCATCTTGATAGCCTACGCGTGCCGCAGCTAAATGGCTGGTAACCGGCATGCCCGATAAAGCAATCGCAGCAGATGCACCTAGCATAGCGGGAATATCGGCATTGATATCCGGATTCATAGAAAGGACAGTCGCAATGACCTGCACTTCGTAATGAAAGCCTTTTGGAAAAAGAGGTCGAAGAGGGCGATCAATTAAGCGCGAGGTGAGTGTTTCTTTTTCGCTCGGCTTACCTTCCCGTTTAAAATAACCGCCTGGAATGCGGCCCGCAGCATAAGTACGTTCTTGATAATTTACCGTCAAAGGAAAAAAATCTCTCTCTTCGGATCTAGCACCCGCACAAACTGCAGTGACTAAAACGACGGTATCATCCATGCTAACCAACACAGCAGATGTTGCCTGACGGGCAATTCTTCCCGTTTCAAGTGTTACGGTGTGAGCACCATAACGAAATGTTTTTTTGATAATTGTCAAAGTGATTCACCTAATGATTATAAAGAGAGTTTTTACCGATGGGATATTATCCACGCACATCTAATTCTTTGATGATATGTTGATAACGTTGTGTGCTTTCACCCTTCAAATAACGTAAGAGCCGGCGACGTTGACTAACCATTTTGGTTAAGCCATAACGGGTATGAAAATCGTGTTTATGAACTTTTAAATGCTCAGTTAGTGAATTAATACGTGCGGTCAATAAAGCAATTTGCACTTCTGGTGACCCGGTATCATTCTTACTTTGCTTAAATGTTTTAATGATTTCTGCTTTTGCAACTGTTGTTAACGCCATGAATCAATCTCCACTCAACCTACTATATATAAAAGCTTGCTATTGTAGCGGGGTGCGAAGCGATGGACAAGGATTCTTTACATTATCCTGCCAGTAAATCATAATGAGGCCGATTAAGATAAGACCATTTTGGGTGCTCAGGTACAACAATCTCATGCTGCTCAATAAGCTAATAAGAAACAAAATAGGCTTTTTTTTAGGCTGTTTATTATTTCCGATGGCAGGAATGGCCGCTGTTATTCAAATGACTGATCACTGTCCGCCTGGGGAAAAACTATATGATCGCTACCCCTGGGCTTTGACTTATTACTACGGTATTACGGCAACAGATGCGTTGGCGCGTATTGTTCAAGGTCAATTTCACCGTTGGCCAGAACATATCCAATCGTTGGAAATGGCTTACACCTTGAATGAAAATAATGCCGTGCGTCGTTTTTTTCACCCGATTGTCGGTGTTGTCCAAATTGCAGGGAATATGACGGTACGAAATGGCACCTTGGAGCCGACTATTTATGAATTTGATCCTTACATTGCTTTTCGTTGGTCAAATCTTCCTTGGAATAATATTATTACGACTTCATTTGCGATTGGCGAAGGCATTTCATATGCTTCATCTGTGCCATCCGTGGAAAAAAGAAATCATAATACAGAGACGAAACGCTTGTTGAATTATTTAATGTTTGAGGCAACGTTTGCCTTGCCTCCTTATCCACGGTTACAGTTGATTGCACGTATTCATCACCGCTCGGGTGCGTTTGGGCTTTATCATGCAGGTAATACAGGATCGAATGATGTAGGGTTGGGTCTTAAATATTTATTTGATTAAGTGGATCACGCATCATTATGACGGTAGGG
>CAYTKY010000124.1:0-3924 GCA_964438435.1 uncultured Coxiellaceae bacterium
ACCGCCACCCAATGATTGAAATAATGCCGCTGTGTCTGTATAACGCGCAGCTTGCGCTTGGATACGCGCTAAACTAGTGCTTAAATATTGTTGTTGTGCATTCAATAAATTGAGATAAGTCGTCGCACCTAACCGATATTGTTTTTTAGTGATAAGATAATTTTTTTCAGCGGCCATCTCCGCTTTTCTTTGTGCGCGTAATGTGCGTGCATCATCTTCTAATGCACGCAAACTATCAGCAACATTTTGAAAAGCCTGCAAGACAGTTTGACGATATTGTGCAGCGGCTTGATCATATGCAGCAATGGCTTGTCGTCGCGCAGCAAATAATGCACCGCCATGAAAAATCGGTTGCGTAACGGCCATCGCGATCGACCAAATTTTAGTATTCGACAAAAATAAATTAGGAATGGTAACTGATTGCCAACCACCATTTCCTGTAATCACAAATTGCGGTAATAAATTAGCAGTAGCAACACCAATCGAAGCACTGGCTGCATGCAATAAAGCTTCAGATGCTCGGACATCCGGTCGTTGACGTACTAAACGAGAAGGAATACTGACAGGCAATTGTGCAGGTAAATCAATATCATTGAACTTCATTAATGGGAATGTCGTATTCGGAAATTCGCCTAATAAAACAGCCAATGCATGAAAATTTTGCGACAAGGATTTTTCAAGTGGTGGTAACGTTGCGCGGGTTTGCTCAACCAAGGTTTCTTGTGTCAAAATATTTTCTTGCGATACCCCGCCCAATTGGAATTGTTTTCTAATGATGGCTAATTGATCTTCTTGAGAATGCAATAAATCACGCGTCACGCGAATTTGATCTTGCAACGAAGCAATCGTCACAGCGGTTGTAATAATATTTCCTGTTAGTGTTAAATCAGCTGCCATTAACAAAAATTGTTGATAATCAACTTGTGCTCGCAATGCTTCAATTTGTCGTCTTGCTCCGCCAAATACATCAAGGGTGTAAGAGACATTAGCGGTAACGTTAAATAAATTAAAAATAGAAGAAGGTGTGCTGCTACCACCAAATCCAGCATTCGATTGTAATTGACGTTGCCCTGATAAACCGAGATTCAACGCAGGAAAAAGGGAATTACCAATTTGCACATTCAATGCTTCTTGGGCTTGACGTAAGGCTGCATAAGCAGAAGTGATCGTGGGATTATTCGCTAATCCAGTTTGCACAAAGCGATTTAATTCCGGTGAATGAAACAATTCCCACCATTCACCTGGAATGTCGCGACCCATTACAAAATGCTGCGCTTTTCCTGATGGCCCCAGACGCGGGGTATGGACCGTTTTAGGGGGTAATTGAGTTTCTGTATAAGAGGAAACGGGCGGAGATGCGGGTGTCTTAAAATACGGGCCGACCATACACCCTGTTATGATCAGCGGACTCATGACGAGCATTAAAAATGGAAGACACTGTTTGCGTAAATTCACGCCCAACTATCCTTGTATCAGCATGATTATTTCAAGTATTTTACTGACATACTATAACATAATTTTTTTTGGTTCTTCCGAAATTTCTGTGTTTGAGTAAATTTTTATGCTCCGTATTATGCAGCTTTTAGAGGGTTAATACGCTACTTCTAAAAAAATGCCATATTTTTCTCCTGCCTTGAAGCCTGAGGAGATACTAGGACGGGAATTTGTTCGATATGCTACCCGTGTGAATGAATGATTCGCGCGGGTGGGGATTTTTATCTATTCGCGTTTTTGTAACGGCACCAACTGAGCTGTCTCTTCATTAGATACAGTCAATTTAAATTCATCGTTTAAAAATTTCTCAATAAAATCTATTAAATAACTACTTTTATGAAAAAAAGAATTGTTTCTTTCTCCTTTCCGTATTTCATCGACAGTGTTAAATAAAATAGCTTTAAATTTTTCAAAAAGGTTGCTTTGTGTATCACTAACAGGTGCATCTGTCGCGCTTTCTTCTTGTTCCAATAACGCTTTTATTTTTAGAGAAAGCTCATTTACTTCTTTTTTTTCTTTTGTTTTAACTTCATCAAGTTGAATTAAGAATTTAATTCCATAATCATATAAATCGGGATTATTTACTGCTGATTTTTTATAAAGATTAATCATATTAAATAACTTTGTTGTTTGATCCTGTAAATCTGAAAACATTTTATCAGCATTTTCTGGAAAACTAATTCCATAGCGTTTTTTTATACCCAAAAGGCCATCGGAATTCATAATCCATTCCAAACCCGTTCTTAATGGGTTTGCAAACCAGCCCTCATTTTTTCTTACGATTAGATACATGTTTAAAAGATACTTTTCCATTTCTAAATTTTTATCGATGTTTGACAGTGAGCTATTATTCGCATTTTCTGATAAATCTTTTTTTATCCGATCAATAAATTTTTCTCGCGGATCACTGTTTGGTATGATTAAGGTTGATTTAATCTGCTGATCTAATACTAACATGATACGTTGATAACGTTGTTGAAATGGATTGTCCGGTATATTGATGAATCTAGCATTGTTAAGGTCACCTCGTTCTGATGGTTTATTAAATCCGAGCAACGACTTTGGGTAATAAGCCGGATCTTTATTTTCAGGAAGAAGAGAAGCATGTCGCATATTCAAACAATTTGCTTGTTCGGTATCCGGAGCTGTAACTGAAAATTTACCTCCGAAATGCAGTTCTCTATCATGGATTTTGTAAGCTTTATTGTCTTTAAATTCTGTTAGCAAAGTATTGTAAAGTATGACCTGAGAATGATTTAATAACTTGCAATAAAAATCTTTTGACATCATCTCTCCACGTTCAAGCCCACAATTAAATTCTTTTAGTATCTCCTGATAGGCATCTCGATATGTTTTTTTCATGGTGAGTTCATACGTGCCATTTTTTTTTCCTTCTTCAGTCTTACTAAGCTCCTCCAAATAGCGTATTATCTTGTTGGTGGTAATAATAAAATTAATATCTGCGCCATTTTCCAACAAAATTTGTAGTGATTTTAAAAATCCTACTAAAGAAATAATAGGATGGCCATGTATTACATGGTCTTTAATTGATAGGTATTTATCAATTGAATTTTGTATATTATGTGATCCAGGCAAATATTCGATGTCTAATTTAGTGCTCGCATGAAATTTTGGAATTAACACATCAAAACCAATATCAATGGCTCCTTTTTCTTGAATAGTAAGGTAGGATTTTTTAATAGAAGAGCAATCCTGGAGATCAAATAGTTGAGAGCTAATTGTTGCAATGTTACCAACATCTGCTTTTGAGCTAAGATTAAAATTCCCTGGAACCGGATCACGCAAATCTAAAATAACATCGACTTTACTATTTAACTCTTTATCAGCATTTATTTTTTTGGCTAACAACAGCGCCGAAAGACAACCTCGAGAATGACCTATTAAAATTACTTTTAATTTTTCATCTGAATTTTTATTAATATTTACTTTTATTTTTTGATAAAGGTCATCGCTTGGCTCTTCTATGCCTCTTGCGAATAGACCGCCTCCTCGTAAGTGACAACCATCATATCCGTATATCTCCTGATTTTCATTCTCCGTTTTTAAACAGTCAGTTAACTCAGAAAAAAGTCCATTGTTTATCCTCATATTATCAAGTTCTTTATTCGCAGAAGGAGGAGACTTCACCCGCTCTCCATTTTCACCACCACCATAGATTGCGCCAGTTCCGCAAAAAAATCCCACTACGACATTCGATTTTTCTTGATTAAAAGTAGACCTCGACATACTCCCCCTCGATTTTTCTATTTATATTTTTATAAAAAAAGTATAGCAAAGAAAGCTTAAGGGATTAGTAGCGTATGCAGAAGAATTCTATTTTGAATTAAGAACTTAAAATTAGCTTAAGTAGTCGGCCCTGAAAAACTATTTTTGTGCTTAAAAATACAATAGAAAAATAAATTTTTTTAT
>CAYTKY010000125.1:0-3912 GCA_964438435.1 uncultured Coxiellaceae bacterium
AATATGAACTAAGTTCTTTTGTTTTTGTAGGTGTGGGTTAATTAGCGGATACGATCAAACAGAAAATAAACAAGGGTTTGAAAAATACATTCTGGCTATTCATGCAGGGGTAAGCGAAAATTACGAACCGATAAAAAATATCTTTAAAGCGCTCTTAGAACAATCTATGCCTTAGTGTTTTTGTATATTCTTTTATCTTTTCGACGTGGGATATCGAATTGGAAGATTTTCTCATTCTTTGGCTTGATGCCTTCGACACCACAAGAGGTCCTTACCGATCGAGCAATAAGCTTGGTTCGCACTGCTGCGTCTTTAAGGTAGGGATTGGTTTCAATAAGTGATTTTGTCTTCATAATTATCATTATAGCAGATTTCAGCGTGGAATTAAGGGTTTGATTGCTGATTAATGGGTTCTTTTAACAAATAATTAGACCCCATGACTGTATCGGTGGGCTGTATATTGGGTTGGCGTAAATTAAAGAAGAACCCGCGTAGTTTTTTGTTTAATGGTTGAGAATAATATTTCGCGATAGTCCCTGAAACCATTGCTGATAGAGCAATAAAAGTCGCCATCCAAAGTAATTTGCTGTAATCACCCAATGATTCTGGTCTGATTATTTCTTTCATAAGTGCCAGTACAATGATATGGAATAAATAAAGCTCATAGCTATTTTTTCCGAACCAACAAATAACGCTACTAAGGGGTTCATTTGAATTGCCTGATGCGAGCTTTTTCTGACTAGTCGTAATTAATAAGATCGCTGTACCAAACGCTATTAATGAAACACCAATAACAACATTTTCCATGACACCACTATAAAGATAAACGGTAATAATTAGTAACCAAGCGCTATATCGAATAGAATTGCTCAGCAAACCAACAAACTGAATTTTTCTTGCAATAAATGCTGCACAACAACCTATTGCAATGGCATCAAAACAAGAAAAATAACCATACAAAGCCACAATTTCATTGTCAGTATGGAAGCTTCTGTAGATAGGGCTGATGATTATCAAGGTTACTAAAAATGGGATAATCAATTTGGTTTTCTTAAAAGATAGACACAGAATTGGAAATGCAATATAGAATATTTCTTCTACTGATAGTGACCAAAAAATATTTAGGCAATAGTTAAAATAACCAATTTTTTCCATCAAGAAATTATGCCAAAAAGTAAGTACAGATAGAACAGCTAGAAAAAGAGTTGTAGTGTTAGGATCATTCTTGAATATTGTTATTTGAGCTAAGCTAAAAATAACAATCAACGTAAGAACTAACACCAAACAAGGCATGATTCGTGCAAAACGAAATATGTAAAAACCAATAATATCAATCTTGCCAAGACTGCCATAGCGTTCAAGGGATGTTGATGTAATTAAAAATCCAGAGATTACAAAAAACATTGTCACGCCGTAGTTGCCATTGCTTGCGATTGTTTTGATGAAGTCGACAGAGAATATTTTATTAAGCGCGCTTTCGCTTATGTGATATGAAATATTAAAATGCAGTATTAGCACGGCAATAATTGCTATTCCGCGTAAGAAATCAATTCTTTGATTCCGAAAATTTGAATAGGTCATTTTTAAAATTCACTTAAGGTTAGAAGTGTGATGTTTAACCAAGCATGCAAGATGTTTGGTTAAACATGTGTGATTAAATTAACTCTGTTTGGTCACTAATTCAGGATTATTCATAATGATGACAGAGGCTTCAAACATCGAAAGAAATTTCTTTAAATCTTTAGGGGCAGAAGGCGAACGAGCTAATACCCAAGCGTCACGTGACTGAACGGTGTTGATTAATTTTTCGGTATTTTTTTCACCGATTTCATATGCAATAACAGCCAATTTCCAATCATGAAATTGTGAATATAATGCTTTTAAGTAGCTTAATGCTGCTTGAGTAGATAGTTGCGTATCTAAGCGATCGTCACGCTGAGAGGTGACAGTTAAATCAAAATTTTTAGCAGTGCTTGGAATGAACTGCCAGATACCCGTGGTGAGCATTGCGCTCTTCGCTTTAACGTTGTAGCCAGATTCAACAAGCGGAAGTGCGAGCAGTTGGTTTGGCATGTTGTTATTTTTTAATTGTGTTTCGATGTACGGTTTATACATTTTCATACGTTCTAATGACGAAGTCATAAATGAACGCGCCTGTTCGCTACCGCGAATATTATTAATTTCTGATATTATTTCCGGTGTAATCGTGATCTGAAGATGTGATTTTTTTACTAGCGCGCTTAATTTCTTTGTAGTCATTGGCTGATTTGCTGAGCCGTTATCTAAAGCATAAGCAAGTGATCCGGCAGTTAAAAAACATGTAGCATATGCACAGATAAGTGATATTTTTTTCTTTCGCAAATTTTTATAATCAAATAGCATGGTGACTCTCCTGTTTAATATAGAACGATAATTTTTTGACAACCCGATTATTCCTAATGCTCCTTGGGGTAGAGCGGTTTCAGAAAGAGTGGTAGAGGCTGTATCGATTAGGCATTGAGCATAGGTAGAGCGTGATGTTTTTTTGTGTAATATTAACGACTCGTCGCAAGCAAATTCTTGTAATTCACTAAACCAATGACTCCAAGACTTCATCAATGGGTTCCAGAAGCAAACAAGTTTTATAACGGCAATAAAATGTAACCAATAAGTGTCACCTTGTCGTATGTGTTGTAACTCATGACGAATGGCAAGTTTTAAATCAGCACTTTTTTCAAGAAAGGCGCTGGGAATAATGACAAAGTGAGAGTTTATAGACGACCAACAAAATGGGACAGCCGTTGTTTCAGAAAATAAAATATGAATATTTTTAATCTTGCGTTGGCAATAAGCGTTCTTTGTTAATTTTCTTAAAGCTAAAATATCTTTAATGTATTTTGTTAGTAAGATGATTAATCCCATTAAAATCGGTAGAGAAAATAGTGTATTGATGCTTGGTAAAGAAGACGCAGACTGTAAAGCTTCTACCTGTGAGTTTAAAACAGCATGTCTTTGCAAGAAATCTGCTGACGCATGTTTCAAAATAGGTTGAAACTGAAAAGCATTATTTTGCTGTAAGGGTAGCTTTGCTATTACAAAAGGAGCTAGAAAAAATATTGACAGGGTAATGATGAAAACTTTTCTTGTAAATTGTAGTTGCTGCAATTGCGATAGCTTTCGATTCAGCATTGGCAGCTTCAAAATTAGGGTGGCAATAATATAGCTAAGTGCGATTGCACCATTTAACATCCAATAAGCGTGTAGATTAATTACGTTACTCATACCGATAGCTCCTTTTTCTTGGAGTCGAGTAGCTGTTGTAAGGTATTAATTTCGTCCATCGACAATCGATTTTTATCGACAAGGTAAGCAACCAGTTCTGCGGAACTTCCAGCAAAAACTTGCTGTACGATCTTTTTTATAGAATGAGTGGCATAGGTTTCTTTATTGAGTAGGGGGTGATAAACGTGCTGTCGGCTAAGCTTCTTAATGCCCAAAATATTCTTTTGCTGCAATATACGCAACATAGTCGAAACCGATGTGTAGGCAAGCTGTCGGTCAGTTGATAAATGGGCGATCACATCGTGTACTGTTCCTTCTCCTAGCTTCCATAAGATTTCCATTAGCTCAAGTTCGACTGGGGTTAAGTAATATTTTTCCGACATAGGTGATTATCCAAGTGATTGCGTTGTGCATTTATAACTAATAATTTAGTTTTTATCAACTAATTTTTTAGTTTTTAAGGCGATAAGTAAATTTGAGTGGGTCTGTGTTGTGATTTGTTGGCTCTAACTGTCCCAGGAGTGTCCCTTTTCGCTAAATTCAGGGTATTTTTGATGCCCCTGGAAGGGGATGTTTCATGTTAATTTTCAATGGATTGGGCCCACTAGGACTTGAACCTAGGACCAAAGGATTATGAGTCCTCTGCTCTAA
>CAYTKY010000126.1:0-3876 GCA_964438435.1 uncultured Coxiellaceae bacterium
TTCAATACGCAAAAAAACATTTCGCTCACGACCCACGTTTTACTATTTTTCATAGTTCATTTGCGCGTATGCAATTATGCTTGCAAGAGTTAAATGTTTTCGGCAATGTAAACGGTGTGTTATTTGATCTGGGTGTTTCATCACCTCAATTAGAAAATGCTGAACGTGGTTTTAGTTTTGTCAGGGAAGGCAAGCTGGATATGCGCATGGATACGAGCCAAGGGATTGATGCAATGACTTGGCTTGCAAAAATAGATGAAAAAGAATTAGCTGATGTATTATGGCAATTGGGTGAGGAAAAATTCTCACGACGTATTGCTCGCGCTATTGTTGCGGCAAGAATGAAGTCACCGATTACCACAACTTTACAATTAGCAGAAATTATTTCGTTTGCGCAACCAAAGCAAAGAAAATATGAAAAGCATCCAGCAACTCGTAGTTTTCAAGCGATTCGAATCGCTATCAATCAAGAGTTAACAGAATTAAAACAAGGTTTGGAGCTTGCATTGCAAGCATTAGCCGGTCATGGCAGATTATTGGTAATTAGTTTTCATTCGTTAGAAGATCGTATCGTTAAACAGTTTATCCGTCACTATGAAAAAGGGCAGGAATTGCCGCGGGGATTACCCGTGAAGGGAGAGCGATTCAACGCGAAACTCAAATCGATTGGAAAACCGATTAAACCCAGTTTACAGGAAGTAAACATTAACCCAAGAGCTCGTAGTGCTATCTTAAGAGTAGCGGAGAAACTATTATGAACGCGGCAGCACGCTTAGTTCATCGAAACGTTATATCTCGTCATTTGTTGTTAACGCATTTGCTGACACGACGACAAATCACTTTATTGATGTTGGCATGCGCGGTTTTGGTGTCTGCATTAAGTACGATTTATGTTATTCAAATGACACGCACCTTACACGCTGATTATCAGCGCAGCTTGATCGAGCAAAATCGTTTGCATGCTTTGCGTAGTCAATTGTTATTAGAACGTAGCACATGGACGATGCCTGCACGTATTCAACAAGTAGCAGAAAGTAAATTAGGAATGATTATCCCAGAGCATGAATCAGTTGTGGTTATTCACGAGTAGACGGTGAAATCTCAAGTTTTATTTATAAGATGGCGTTTCTATCTCATTTTGTCTCTTATTACGCTGATTGTTATCGCGTTAATTTCGCGTGTCTTCAATTTGGCTATTCTAGATCAACATTTTCTTCGTCAACAAGGAGATGAGCGTGTATTGCGATTAGTCAGTACACCGGCTTTTCGTGGCATGATTGTCGATCGTCATGGGCTGCCGTTAGCAGTGAGTACGATGGTTTATTCAGTCTGGATGAATCCTAAAGAATATCAGCCTACTCGTGCAACTAGTCTTTCATTAGCGCATTTACTTAATATTAAATCAAAAGAGATTATTTTTCTGGCTAATTCGCAACGGAAAAAAAATCGCGAATTTGTTTATTTGAAGCGTGCATTATCGCCTGAACTAGCCAATCAAATTAAAGCACTTGCGATTCCGGGTATTTATTTACAGCAAGCATATCGGCGGTTTTATTCAGAAGGAGAAACAGCAGCGCAACTTGTTGGTATCACTAATATTGATGATCAAGGACAGGAAGGATTAGAGTTGGCTTACAATCAATGGCTACAAGGCGAGCCTGGTAAAAAATGGGTGATCAAAGATAGAATTGGCCGAGTCATCTCTGAAGTGCAAACGGTGCAAGATCAAAAGCCTGGAAAAGATTTAGTATTAAGTATCGATCGGCGAATTCAATATCTTGCTTATCGTGAATTATTGGCAGGTGTACATCAATTTCAAGCAAGTTCGGGCTCTGCTATTGTATTGGATGCGAAGACCGGTGAAATATTAGCAATGGTGAATCAACCTTCGTTTAATCCTAATAATCGATCTGCACGTTCAAATGAATTTATTCGTAATCGTGCTGTCACAGATACTTTTGAACCTGGCTCAACGATTAAGGCATTTAGTTTGGCTAGTGTGTTTAGCAAAGAGAATTTCAAACCTGATACCGTGATCGATACGTCGCCTGGATGGATACGCGTAGGTCGTAATATTGTCAGGGATGAGCATAATTATGGCTTACTCACTGTTACCGAGATTTTGCAACGATCAAGTAACGTGGGGGTGACAAAAATGATTGCGGGGTTGCCGCCAAATGAATTATGGAATGTATTGCATCAAGTAGGTTTTGGAGAAGCAACGAATGTAGGGTTCCCTGGGGAGCAAAATGGATCGTTGGTTAAACATGATCCTTGGTCACCTTTTACATTAGCTACATTAGCTTTTGGTTACGGTATTTCAGTGACTGCTTTACAGCTAACATCGGCTTATTCTGTGTTAGCCAATAATGGAATAAAACTTCCGATTTCTTTGCTGCGTGTTGATCAACCACCGGTTGGTGAAAGGGTAATGGATTCCAGCGTGGCTAAACAAGTATTAGCGTTACTGGAAGCGGTTACCCAAGGAGGAACAGGTAAATTGGCTAGCGTGACGGGTTACCGTGTGGCGGGTAAAACAGGGACTTCTCGCATGGTGGGCGAAAATGGTTATGAGAAACATCGTCATCATGCATTGTATGTGGGTATTGCACCACTCAATCAACCGCGTTTAGTGGTTGCTGTGATTATTCATGATCCGCAAGGAAAAGCTTATCATGGCGGCGAAGTATCGGCGCCGATTTTCCAAAAAATCATGGAGGGATCATTGCGTATTTTAAATGTTCCGCCTGATGCAATGCCTAATTCATAAGTGCTGATGATCACTCTCTATTGAATCGAGCGATTGATATTTTTTTTCATGCTCATGCCAGGTAAAAATTTGTCCTTTGTTAACATCAAAAAACCATAAATGAATGGCTAGTTGTTTTTGATGTACTCGATCGCGAATCCAAGGAAAAGTCAGGCAATTTTGCAAAGAATGCTTGAGTGCTAATTTTGCATAATCATCTGTATCATAGGAGTCGACATCATCAGAATCTACCAACGAAACCCATGTGGAAATAAAATCATTTTGCGCATTTTCTTTATTTAATAAAACTTGTATTCCACCACATTGACTATGTCCTAACAAAATAAGATGTTTGACTTGCAGAAAACAAATAGCGAATTCTAATGCAGCACTGGTACCGTGATGGGCCTCATCTTTTTCATAGGGTGGAATAATGTTTGCTACATTGCGTACGACAAATAAATCGCCAGGATCACATTGTAAGATTAAAGCAGGGTCAACACGCGAATCGCAGCACGAAACCACCATGATTTCTGGTTTTTGACCATAATGGGAAAGATAATGCATGATCGAATTATCACCGATGGCATATTGTTGTCTAAATAAACGATAGCCTTGCAGCATTTTAACAAATGATTTTTCCATGAAATATTAGCCTCCTGTTAACAAATGATTTTTCCATGAAATATTAGCCTCCTGATTTGTCACGCCAATAATTTTCAAGCGGACAAGGAAAGTCTGAAACGTGCGCACGTTCAGAAGGGGTTGAGTCAACTGTGCATTGGTAGTCACAATAATGGCAATCGTGATGTGTGCGAAAACAATCACTAACGCATTGATCATCCCACTCAGCATGTGCGACAGAGGCAATGCTGGCAAATAAAATAACAATCGAAATATATGTCCATTTAAGCATAAATAATAATTTTCAACTGTTTGTTGGGTGTCAATAAGACCAATATAACATATTGCTTATCCCTCTCGTAAGTGTCGAATGGGTAGTACATTTTTAGAATCAACTTGATTGTCAACGAAAACTACAGTAAAAATGGCAACTTGGTTTTTATACTGCGCGAATGTGGCGGAATTGGTAGACGCGCTGGATTTAGGTTCCAGTGGGGAAACCC
>CAYTKY010000127.1:0-3824 GCA_964438435.1 uncultured Coxiellaceae bacterium
TATTGTATTTAGTGGATGGTAATGATAATTTCTTCTGGGTTAAGAAACAAACTCACGGAGCCTTTATTTTTCTTCTCGTATAAATCGCTGAACTTCAGCGACTGTCCCCATCAGTTGTGCGGGAAAAATAATCGTTGAATTTTTCTCTGTTGCAATTTCAGCAAGTGTTTGTAAATTTCTGAGTTGTAATGCAATCGGATGGGCCATCATAATATCAGCTGTATCAGCTAATTTTTGTGCGGACAAAAATTCACCTTCTGCAGAAATAATTTTAGCGCGTTTTTCTCGTTCTGCTTCAGCTTGTTTCGCAATTGCTCTTTGCATATCTTCAGGCAACTGAATATCTTTAATTTCAACGCTGCTTACCAAGATGCCCCAGGATTCACTATAGCCATCAAGAATTTTCGTAATTTCAGCATTGATAGTCGTTCGCTCAGAAAGAATTTCATCTAATTGAAATTTTCCGACAATATTACGAAGTGATGTTTGTGCTATTTGATCGATAGCCGAATACACATCTTGAATAGCGACAATACTTTTTTGCGCATCAACTATTTTAAAATAGGCAACGGCTGAAATATCAACAGAAACGTTATCTTTCGTAATAATTTTTTGTGGTGGAATGGGTAGGGTGACAATACGTAAATCAATATTATGCATCCAATCAACGAAAGGAATAATTAAATTTAATCCCGGATCACGAACACTGACGATTTTTCCAAATCGAAAGACAACACCTTTTTCATATTGCTGAACGATGCGTAATCCTAAAAATATGAGTACAATGGCAATAATGATGCTAATGCTTAATATGTACATTGATTTCTCCTATTAATTAAAAAAATATAACAAACAGTCGTGCAGGATGCAAATGAACGATGAAAATTAATTTGGATAGAGTTTGTTTCGTAATACTGGAAAAAATGCGTGGGATCCGGTTCATCTAAAGACTGCCGAAACGGACCTCAAAGCGTCCTTTTGTTTTGATTTTTTCTTCGACTGAAGGAGTAGCTTTATTTTCTACCGATGAAAAAAACGATAAATCCTTAGTTGATTTTTTGTTATTGTTAAAGGTACCCTTTTTTTCTTGAATAATCCCATTAACATATCCATTGCTATTACTACCAACCTTGAAAACATTTTTATCGTTATGGGATATGACTATAAAAACTTTGTAAAAATAAGCACCGCTATCTACATTGTAAGTATTTTCATCTGATCTATAAAAACGATAAGAATTTTCTTTAATAATACTATGCCCTGAGTAAGCAACAATCGAAGATTCATTTCGACCCACATTTCTAATGTACAGACAATTTTCATCTACTATGTTTAAATTTTCCCTAGCATGTATAGCATAGAATTTTTCATTTTCATTCAAACTTAACTCATTTTTTTCTATTTTTTGTTTCAGTTTCTCATCGCTGAATGGCATGACGGCATGCACAACATGAAAAGGATCTTCGCCTGTTACATGGATAATGCAAGGTAACTCACTCATGAATTTTTTAATACGACCAATATCACTTTCATCACTATAGATAATTTCATTTTTTTCGTTACAGGTTATTTTCTCATTGGATACTTCTTTTATTATTAAATCCAACAACCATTGACCACCATTTTTTTAACGTGAAATGAAATTATGTGCATTAACATCTCTTTGCCTTCATAAGCTTCTTTATCGTCGACAAAAGCAGTTATTTGTTTTTTTATTTCATTTGCTTTTTCTTTTGCATTTCCCTCTTTAAATTCAATTAATAATTTCTCAAAACAATCAATTATTCTCAAGCAAAGATCTTCATGATTTCCTCGTGTAACAAAGATACGATCAGGGAATTGATCCATATAAAATAAAAAATGATTTATCACGAATAAACTACCATCTCCTCGATCGGTTAAGTCACCAACAAAAAATAATCTGTTATTATGATTTTTAATAATGGTTTTTTCAAAAAGATCATCTAATGTTTTAATTTCTCCATGTATATCCCCTATGATCAAATTTTTAAATTCACACTTCTCTGTGTTTTTTTCATCAATAACTAAAATATCTTTTTGATCGTTTTTCAAAATACGTGACTCAGCTATGATTATTCCTCGTTTGGTGTGGTGTATGCTTATTTTTTATTAACTGAATAACTGCGATTAAGTTGATTTTGCTTGATTTTAACAGATTTTCATTAAGGCTGCCTGATCGGCGCTGCCGCATGGGTTTGTTTGGTTGCCATATGATAACTGGTTATTTTCAATGGATAGTCATGATATTTTTTTGGTTAGGAAGCAAACTCTGAAGCAAGCATTTTACTGACTTCAAAAAGAAAATAATATTTATCCTCACTGATTTAAACCACAATCAGGTGGATTTATCGTGGATTAAAGGAATCTTTTTTTTCAGGTGGTTGCTTCTCATTTTTTTGTTCCGTATCAGATTTGAATAGTGAATTAGAATAATGGTGAGCCGGTTTTAATTGCATAACAATCGATTGATATAAGTCACTCTTTTCTTGCTCATCAACCACTTGTTTTCTTCTCGCATTCTCAACGTCATCATCATTTATTTTTACGGCATTAATTCTTTTTCTCAGATCAATTACTCCTTTTTGATTTATTTCTTCCCAATCATTTTTTAAATATTCCTGCCGAAAATTGATATACCTTCCAATGGGTGATTCAATATCTAATCGCGCCCCAGGCATCGCAGCATTGTTTTCTAAATAATCATTGATTTCTTTGCATAAGTTAAAAATTTCTTCTTTATTAAAATTTTCAGGAATATAAATAGTGAATTGATCGCCACTTAACAATCGTTCGGCATCTCCAATCACTTTATTGATAGAAACAAGTACCTTAGAAACATCTGTTTCATTGAAACGAGGATCTAACTTTTTATAATTTTCTAGTGCAGCTAAAAATTTTTTTTCCAATTCAGAGCACTCTTCTTCCGAGGTTGTTTTTTTTATATCGTTAAGTTGAGAAGCTAAATTTTTAAACGTTTTAAAAAAATCTAAATTTTTTAAAAATTTATCGCTTATTAATTTAAAATCATTAATGACTTCTTTTTTAAGATAGCTAACAATAATATCCTTAATTTCATTTTTGAGTTTATCGTAGGTATTGTGATCATTTTGCAATGAAACATGAAGCTTATAAGGACTTTGCTCAAGTACTTGAGGGGTGATTTGGCTAGCGTTCCTTATCTTCAACTTTTTTATTTTTTCCGCTAATTTAAACAAATAAGCTTCCTTTCTGAATTCGACAAAGATACCGTCATCTTCAGCAATAATCTTATCCTCTAGTTTCGTCATGTTGTTAGGTAGCATGAAATAGGGCTCTTATTATATTAAGTAATAAATGTTCACGATTATACTATTGTTTACTAAGGCGAGTCTATTTTGATCAATTCTGAGAGGTGTCAGGCTATTTTTTTGAAAAAAAAAAGAGATATTAATCACAATAATGGCAAAAACAAGGGCTCTGTTGCGAAAATAAATTTTCCTGCTAAATTTAGCGATGACCGCGTGGCGATGAAATCATTCTGTGGTTAGTCAGGTGGTATTGTCGCTGGGTACATGAATATTCACCTGAACTTGAAAAGCGACTTAAATCTCATTTCAAAATGTCACATTCTTCCAGTCGTGTTGATGAAACGTATATTAAAATAAAAGGTGTTTGGCATTATCTGTATCGTGCTGTTGATAAACAAGGCCACGTTAAATACTTGGCTAAAAACGATATCATTTTGCAAAATAAGTTAATTAACAAATTATGTAACTACTCACTCGTCGTTGCGAGGAGCGTTTTTTGCGACGAAGCAATCCATA
>CAYTKY010000128.1:0-1055 GCA_964438435.1 uncultured Coxiellaceae bacterium
ATATCTTTGATTTAACAAGAGGGTTGAGTGTGTTTTGTTTTTTTGAAATTTAAATTCTCTTACAATGTTTGCACAGCTTTTGTGAAATGTATTTTTTTGGCGAGATAAGCAATTAAATAAATCAGATGCCGCAATCTGTCACCCCGGAAAATGCGCCGGCACTTTTCTTGCAAGGAATACGATACTAGCAGGCGCATTTCTCCGGGGTCCGGGCTTTGCGGTAGTGACAGTACCCCTTCTATCAAAGGAAGTTTTTTACCCTCATCAACGGAAAAAATGAATATCTTTGATTTTACAAGAGGGTTGAGTGTGTTTTGTTTTTTTGAAACTTAAATTCTCTTACAATTCAAAAGATTGGGGTGATCCTCCTGTGAGCAGATCAAATTGACCGCCATTCTGATAACAGATTAAATTTGTCGTATAATTTAAACAGGTCTTGGAACTGAGATCACAATAATAACAAACTGTTTTTTCATCCAAACAAGTCGGCAAAAACAGCGTTTATTGGCTTAACCTTAGGGTAATAAATCACTGGTATAATAAAAAGGTGAAAAGTAGAATTTTGTTGATGTTTTTCAGGGTATTTAAATAGGATATCAATAAAATTTTTTTAAAAGGGTACATCGAAATAATTTAGAAATTTAATTTGAATTTTAACGATAACAAAATGTTGGGGAGCGGGGTATGTTGTCGTCAGAAGACATAAAGAATCAGATTATTGCGGATATTAATTTGATCGAGCAAGGCAATCAACGAAAATTAAATAATATTGCTACTGCTGATAATGGACCAGCGATTAGGAGTGCGCTCTGGGATAATGCACAAATTTTCTATTCTATTAATCAGGACAAAGCGGGTTGGTTTGGCAATAATAGGGATAATTTTGTAAATCCCCCTGGGCAAGAAGAACCGTTGAATAACCATAATTTAACTAACGATGATGCTACGGCAGTGAGAGCGGCGGCTATTGCTAAAAATAATGAATTAATTATTTTACATACCATCAATGCATTACAAAATGATGCCAATACCCTCGCTGCATTAAATGCAGTAGC
>CAYTKY010000128.1:1155-3819 GCA_964438435.1 uncultured Coxiellaceae bacterium
TTGTTGGTCTTGATCAGCATCTTAATGATGATCTCGTTCTAACCGAAGTTCAAGCACGAGCCGTGCAACGAGCTGCTATCACAAGACGATGCGCATTTAATGAAGAAAATATCACTCATGCCATCAATGCATTACAAAATGATGCCAATACCCTCGCTGCATTAAATGCAGTAGCAGATGCCGGTGATAACGTAAATGACATTCGAACACGATTACATAACAATCGACAAAATCTCGGCAATCTTGGTGGCGTTGTTGGTCTTGATCAGCATCTTAATGATGATCTCGTTCTAACCGAAGTTCAAGCGCAAGCCGTGCAACGAGCTGCTCGCAAAAAACTCAATGCGTTACTGATCATCAACACAATAACTACGCTAGACAATAACGATAGTAATGAAGCTATTTTAACTGCACTCACTAAAGTCATTAATGCAACCGATGCAAATCCAACCGCAATTCGTCGCGCACTGCAAGATAACGCTACTTTACGTGGTACGGTTGATTTGACTAGTAATATAGATAACGAAAGTGTTTTACGTAATGCTGATACAGCACTCATTCATCAAGCAGCTGTAGACAAACGTAACGCGATTATTAACCAAATCCAAGATCCCTCCAGAAAAAATCAACTCACCATTGAATACGCTTTACAAGCAATAGTTGATCACGCTAATCCCGCATTAACCGCGCTTGCTGATACTGCTGATATTCGCGCTACTATTGAGGCTAAAAAACAATCCTTAAATGTACCTGAAGTCGATTTTACCCAGGCCGCCAATTTAGCCGACACAGCACTCCAACCCTTGCAAACCGTCGCCATTAATCAGCGTAGCAAATTACGCAAAAACCATATTGAAGGGATAATCACTCAATTAACAAGCGCAGACGACAATAAAGCCCTTCTCTTAAAATTAATTAACACACCACCGGGTGCTGATGCCATTCGTAAAGCACTTGAGGATAATAAAGGACGTTTAGGTAATATAACCATAACAACCAAAAATCATCTTACCGACGAAGATGCCTTAGCGTTAAGAGCCGCTGCAAATAGAAAATATCATGCCTTAACAAATCAGCCTGCTCCTAGTAGTGAGATTACAATTCCAGGACGCAGCACTCAAGAACACACCGATTTGATGAACCACATCGATCGTAATTT
Organism: uncultured Coxiellaceae bacterium; assembly: GCA_964438435.1. Taxonomy (GTDB): domain Bacteria; phylum Pseudomonadota; class Gammaproteobacteria; order DSM-16500; family DSM-16500; genus Aquicella. Next base: position 2,315 of record CAYTKY010000128.1, read on the forward strand.
GTATACTTACACAAGCCGAATTCTTCGCCTTGAAGAAACGCGAAAACTTTATCGCCACTCGACAAATGACAAGATGAAAACTACACTCGGGGAGATATTTTCAAGCTGTAAACAAATGCGTGAACAACTCATTGCTTATGCAAATCATTTAAAGGAAACCTATGCTATTAATAGGACCAAGGAACAAGAAGAAAATTTACAAATTACCCTCACAAATATCGAACGGTTAAATAAAACCATAGATAAAATAGATCAGAAATTTAATAAGGCGACTACAGCAGTTTATCATTTCAGCGACAAAGCTTCGGTTGTAAAAGCAGATGAAAATATTACTCTTGAAAATGCCATTCAAACCAAGGTAAATGAATATTTACAGGGAAACAACGGCGCGAATCAACTTGTTGGTAGTATTCACAACGGCAAAGAAGCAACTAGAACTAAGACATTCGATAATAATAATGAAGCACGCGTTAATTGCATCACAGCCAAGGGAAAAGATGGAAATGGTGTGCCTTTAGTCACTGTACAAAAGCCAGGTAGATCAGATTTTTATTTTGGTGACATAGCCAAGATCGACACTTCACGGAAATTTCTTTCACCTATTCCAAATGACGAAGTCATGCGATGGGCTATCGCACAAATAGCTGCCTTTGAGGCTACCAATAACCGCCCTGGAAAACCTATTCAGATTACTCAAGGAACAGGCGCCGATAAAATACCTGAAGAATTTGTAAAAGCACTGGCTCTCTATTTAGAATACAGAGGCATACCTTATACTAATGCAACAAGTTACAAGATTAGCGCAATAAATAAGGAACAAGAAAGCGCATTGACAGAACGGTTTAAGAAACATGGTGATTATCTTACAAATGGCAAAAAAGAATTATCACACAGCGTCATAACAAAAATTCAAGAACGACGTGTGACAGAAACAGAGGTAGATCCTATAATAAAACCACCGCGGGGGCCTTAAAAACTTCCCAGCGTTTCCATGCCAGTGATTTGCATTGTTCATTATGACAATGAGCCCGGTCAAGGCGATCACAAACATATTGGTGACAAAGAAACAATTTATCAATTTGTAACTGTTGAGCCGTTAATAAAAGATTTTATTTTTGATATAACCCGCTTAACTGCTAGGGGTGAAAAAGATGAATAAAAAAATAACCGTTAGAACAGGTAGCTTAGAGGAAGCCGCAAAAGAATTTATTGATGTGTGACACAAATTTGAAAATGAGCAACCGCTTCAAGCCCCCATTGAAAAAGTTAGTTTCAAAGATCAACGTTTATTATTTAAGACGCTGACACCAAAGCGTTTTGAAATATGACAGCATACTCATGAACAAGACGGTATAAGCATATTATGTTTATACTTTCATGTCGTTCACCCACCATCGCAAAGCCCAGACCCCGGAGAAATGCGCCTGCTAGTATCGTGTTCCTTGTAAGCAAAGTGCCGGCGCATTTTCCGGGGTGACAGATTGCGGCATCTGATTTATTTCATC
>CAYTKY010000129.1:0-3722 GCA_964438435.1 uncultured Coxiellaceae bacterium
TTTTTGCAATGGCTCGTCGGGCTCCGCCCTCCTGCGCTTTACTTGCAAAAAATAACTAACTTAACCACAGTCATTCCAGAAGAGCCTAAATGGCATTACTCTACGTTTTGGACTTGCTCTCTCACTTGCTCAATCAACACTTTCATTTCAACCGCAGCATGCGTTACAACCGAATCAACGGATTTGGATCCCAAGGTATTTGCTTCTCTATTTAATTCCTGCAAAAGAAAATCTAACCGCCGCCCCACCATGCCGCCTTCTTTTAAGATGCGTCTGATTTCAGCAACATGTGTATCTGTTCGATCGATTTCTTCTGCGACATCAATTTTTTGTACATACATCACCATTTCTTGCTCTAATCGATTAGGATCTAATTCTAATTTAAGATCATTGAACCGTTTAAACAGACGCTCGCGTTGCTCTATCGCAACGCGAGGTAATTTTTCTCTGACCTTCATTAATTCATTTTGCACTAGATCCATACGTTGCAAAAACAACTGTTTTAACTCTTCACCTTCCCGCGCACGCACTGTTACTAATTCTTTAAGCGTTTTATCCGCCAACTCAAATACTTCATGCTGCCATTTTCCAACATCCATTTCTTTCGTTTCAAATACGCCAGGGAAACGTAAAATATCCGTTGGATTCGTGGGTGCAGGATGCTGCAAAAAACTCGCGATTTTTTCGCTCGCATGACAAAGTGATTGTGCAAGCCCTTCGTTAATTTTTAAAAATCCATCGACATCTTGCGCGGGTTGATAACGAATTGCGCATTCAATTTTGCCGCGCTTAATCTGTTGCCGAATACGTTCTCGCAATGGCATCTCAAACACACGCAATGCTTCTGGTAAATATAAACTGATTTCCAAATACCGATGATTGATGGAACGAATCTCACAGACCAAATCGCCCATTGAACCACGATGATGCGTTCGTGCAAAAGCTGTCATACTACAAATCATAATGATTTACTCTCTATGTATGTTTTTTTTCTGATTGTGTTTATTCGTTGCAAGCGATCGCTTCTCCTTTGTTTGCTGAATGTGCTTTGATAGTTCACGCTCTAATTCATCTGCATTCGTAATATTAATTTTCATCGACGCAGAAGGAGTAACAGCCGGTCCCGCAATAGGCTTGATATCGGGTCGACGACCCTGATTTTCTGCCATATTCGTAGAGACTGGCACATTCACTTGCATCGTGGGTAACGTATTATAAAATTCAAAATGAATTTCCGTTTCTGCTATCGATTTATTGGTATCAGATAGTTTATCTTTTGCCACTTTTTTCTTTGAATGATCCATCGCCAATTGTGTTTGCACATGCGTTTCGTGATTTTCCATCCATTGATTTATTTTCGAAAAAAGCGGCGAAATAAAAAACAAATGATTACGATAATGAAAAACAAAAAAACCGCTCATCAAGATAGCCACCAACACAATAAAAACAAATCGCGAGCGACTCACTTTTTGATGACTGCGAGTAGCCGGGCTATATTTTCTTTTGGCTTCTTTATCCATCATCCGTTACATCGTTTCTCGTGCATGAATGCCCAACAAATGAAATCCATTTAATAAAACGATTTGGGTTATTTTCGCCAGCACTAACCGCGCATCTCGTAATCTGACATCTTCTACTAAAAATTGATGTGAATTATAGTACGCATGAAAATCACCCGCCAATTCACGTAAATAATGGGTCACCGCATGTGGTTCATAATTTAATGCAGCATGAATAATCATATCAGGATAATGAGAAATTGTATTCAACACTTGATGCTCATACTTTTCTGTCAAAAGATGTAGATGCAACAACCCATTTTCTTCTTGATAAGTCAAACCTCTTTCAGATAATTGCTTAAACACACTGCAGATTCGCGCATAAGCATATTGAATATAATACACAGGATTTTCATTTGACTGCGCTTTCGCAAGGTCTAAATCAAAGTCCATCTGTTGTTCACTTTTTCGCATGACATAAAAATAACGCGCTGCATCATTCCCCACTTCTTCACGCAATTCGCGCAATGTCACAAAATTACCGCCGCGGGTTGACATTTGCACTTGCTCACCCCCTCGATAAAGCGTCACAAATTGCACAAGCACATGAATCAATCGCTCGGGGTCAATATGCGATGCTTCCATGGCCGCTTTCATGCGAGGGACATAACCATGATGATCAGCACCAAATATATCGATTGCAAGATCAAAGCCGCGATCAAATTTATTTAAGTGATACGCAACATCATTAGCAAAGTAAGTGCGTTGACCATTTGAGCGAACAAGCACACGATCTTTTTCATCACCAAAATCGGTTGAGCGGAACCACAGTGCGCCATCACGTTCATAGGTATGGCCACTTGATTTCAATTTTGCAAGTAATTTATCAGCCACATCACTTGTCACAAATTCACGTTCTGAAAACCAATGGTCGTAATGTACGCCAAATTCAGCTAAATCTTCACGCATATCTGCGATGATATTTTCTAAACTCAATTCAAATAAAGCAGGATATTTATCACCTAATAATAGCTTGGCACGTTCAATCACGGCATCAATATACACTTCTTTATCACCGCCCTGAGGTTCGTCGGGCGGTAAATTTTCAAGGATGAGATGAGCAGGTAATTCAAAATGCGCTTGATGTTTGATTCGAATCGCTTGAGCAATATCGATAACATAGCCACCACGATACGCATTCGCTGGAAAAATGATTTCGGCACCACCCTGTTGCAGATAACGTAACCAGACACTGACCGTCAGAATGTCGACTTGTCGTCCTGCATCATTTAAATAATATTCACGATAAACATTAAATCCGACGGCATCTAATAAATTACATACAACCGATCCAAATGCCGCATGACGACCATGGCCCACATGCAAAGGACCCGTTGGATTGGATGAGAGAAATTCAACGAGAACTTTTTTACCTCGACCTATCTTACAACGACCATAGAGATTATTTTCGGTGATAACTTTTCGTGCTACCTCTGTCAATGCTTCTGCTGATAAAAAGAAATTGATAAAACCAGGCCCCGCGATTTCAATTTTTCCTACATACGGAGAGGAAGGCAAACATCGAACAATGTTTTCTGCTATCTCGCGTGGTTTTTTTTGTGTTGATTTCGCTAACGTCATCGCAACATTAGAGGCAAAATCACCGTGTTGTTTATCTTTAGTGGGATCTACTTGAACTAACAAAGGAATAGCTGACAATTCTCCGCTTGCTTGCAACTGCTTCAATGCCGCTTGTATAAGATTTTCAATATGACGTTTCATTCGTATCATCGCTTCTTCATCTTCAAACCCTGCTATTATCACCTCATCTTTTTAAGTTGCAAGATCCCTCAACCTGGTGGCAGTTTCAAAAATCAGGGTCCTGCTTCTTTTTTGAGAAGGTGGCACAACCATTCTTTGGGTAAATCTCTCAGTTACACGTGAGCATTTGCTTACATATTTGATGGGAGATCGGCTATTCATTTGCCAGGAGATTCTTAGTATTCGTGTCATCGACTGAATGTTATCTGTTTGATTAAGTTCACTATTAACACAAAATAATTCACTAATATGCCGCATGGTAGTCAAAAGCATTCATCATTTTTTATTATTTAAAATAGCGCATTAAAAATGATTTATGTATACTTCCTTTCGTAGTCACGGATTGACTACTCTCGCAAAAAAGGACTTGTGCAACCACTCCTCGTTTTGTGTGTTCAGGGA
>CAYTKY010000130.1:0-3643 GCA_964438435.1 uncultured Coxiellaceae bacterium
CAGGTGGGCAGGCAGCGGCAAAGGCGTGCTGAAGGTAGGTCGGCAGCGTAGCCATAAAAGTGCTTCGTTCGGCCGCCATGTTATAATCCTACGGAATGTTTCCTTCCTTTGGCAATACAACCAACAAACCATGGCACTCAGCAACAAAAAGATAGCAACCATTAAGGAAGAAATAACCCGTCAGGAAAACCACGGCGCGAATCAGTTACTTAACTCCATAACGTCCGCAGGTGATCTTATCACTCTTCGGGAGCAGAAATTATTCTCACGTGCTCAAGATCGCGAACAATTAATCGAATTACTAAATGTATATTTGGCAACAGCGAGAAGGTTAATCGGCGACGAATCAGACCTAATAAAACACGCCAACTATACGAGATTTCATGTTTTAATCTTTGACCTATTCAGGCAACTAGAGAAAATTACCCAAGAAATTTCGTTGCCGCTGAAATCTATCTCTGTCATAGAACTCCTCGAAATTACACAGCGGGTCGTGGGGAAGAATCGAGTACACTCTTCTGGACAATTGCCCTTTCAAGAGGAGTTGCAAAGATTATCGGACGAGTTTGATAGTTCTAACACTGAAACTGTCGCAAGAATGTCCGCACTTTATGAAAAGTCGCTTCATGAACACAGAGGCGCGTTAAATGAAATTCTTTTTGCCTCAACACGAACTTTAAACACTGCCATAGCTTATGTGAAACCATCCAAAAGATGGGGAAGTGGAAAGAATATCATAGACACCTGCGAGAGGCACTTAAATGGCCTCTTGCAAGTTGCCAACTGGTGGAACAGCCTTGATTTTGCCTTTGACATGGTAAGTTATGGTGAATGGCATGTGAGTAGTATATCGGAAGACGAAACAAGTATCACATTTGACATTGTCGATCTTTCTCTTTACAGAGCAAGGCAAATGGCAATCAGAAGAAACACTGTTGACAGAAGGTACAACAAACCCCGGAGTGAGAGATTTATCCGCAATATTTTACAAGAGATTGCGTATTTGGTTATAAACGATGCAATTAAGCACTACCGCAAGAAGTTGAATTTTAATTTTTTGGCCCTGATGCACTCTGTCGAAATTGAGCGAAAGGTTTCCGAACATTTATATCAAATAGACGCCGATGACGACCTACTTATATCAGCGTCTTTTGAAAACAAAAATTTCCAAGTGCTGTTTGGGTATATAGCGGAAATTGCACTAAGGTGTTTTTCGTCTGTATTAGACACTGTCCGATCAGATATTCCAAAGAGCAAATCAAGAGACATGCTTACATCCGAAATACCATTAGGAATTGTGGCGGAAGCTGCGATAAATGCGACTGCGAGGGTTACCAAACAAAACCACGAAGACATAGCGGTAGGAATAACCCAAGCTGTCAAGCAGGCCACTATTGTGTTGCCAGTGTTATATCATTCCGAAATAATGCACCACCCTTTTATCCGCATCACAGAAGATGTTGCCTTATGGATGAATGAACTAGAAGATGTAAATTGGACAATACCCATTCGTGCTTCATTTGTTCAAGGAGATAGGATTGCCAAATCGTATGGACGTATGTGGGAGGATTTCATTAGTATCACCTTTCAAGAAGGAGATTGGACAATTATAGGTAAGGGAATAAACATAAAGAGGACTGACATAGACATCCTCGCATTCCGTAAAGGTCTGCTATTAGTTATTCAAGTGAAAGCGATTGCTCGAGGAGGATTTAAGCCGTATGACAATTGGAAGTCTAGAGAGACAATTATCAAGGGTGCCAATCAAGCCTTAATTGCAACGGAAGTACTGTCGAACGACGAACGACTACTCCGTTCACTTCTAGCGAGTAAGAAAGTTAAGGCCGAGGTAAAACGCATTCAACCTCTGGTTTTGACAACTTCGCCATTATTTACGGGCTGGGTATGTAATAATGTCCCAGTATTAGGAGGGCCAGCCATTGCATCAGTATTAAAGGATAACAAGGTAATATACAAAGACGATGCTGGAAAAATAATAACAATACAGCAATACTCATCCATTGAGAATTTCGACATGGATGAGTTTATTGGTTTCATATATAACCCCGTACAGTGGAGAATATCGATTGAAAGTGAAAGTATAGAATATCTTACAAATACAATGCTTGGCGTCAATTTCAATCTGCCACAACTCAGCAATAAATAATCGCGCCCGAACACCGATGTGGAGAGAAATCCCCTGAGCAGCGAGTTTTTCGGGACACTGGAGCCATGGTGTCATGTGTCGCTGGTGTGAGGATAAAGCTAATACCAAATGGATTAGGACTTTCCGCAAGCTTTTCAGCACACACGTTCCGCAGGGCGTTTCTTCGGTATACCGATGCTAGTTTTCCAACCCTGTGTCGAGGAGCATGCGGAAGCTACAATTCCATTTGGTATAAGCCCTCTTCTGTCACTTTGGCGAAATCGCTGCTCAACAGCAGAGGGTGTAGTAGTGACACCAAGCAGAGCGAAGACTTCCAGCGGCTCGTACCGCTTTACCCGAAAGCGGTACGAGCAACCAGTCTGACAGAAGAGGCATAAGACGTGCCGCACGGCGCTCCAGCTGGCTGGTGGCGTCGCGCTCGCGCCGCCGCTCCTCGTAGGCCTCGGCCCGCTCTGGCTCGAAAGGGGTCTGGTGCTTCAGCAGGGCGTAGACCTTGCGAGCCAGCTTGTAGGCCGTGGAGACAATCGCTTGTTGGGTTCCGCTGCAGCGATGCTCCAGCGGCCATCAGTGGCCACCTGATGCGGTGGCAGGAACCAGAGTGCATTTAGGGGCTCGAAGGCGCCAGTGTGTTGTTCGGTCTCATCTGCTGGCCGTCAGCACATGATACGCATCGGGGGCAGGCAGAGGGATTTCCTTGGGCGCACCTGCCGCGCCTGAGGCTTGGGGAGTGCATCTGACTCCGCTGACGTGGACTCAACTTGGGCTCGTTTGACCCGCAAACTGCGGTCGTCTATGAACCGACTCCGCTGGCTCCGAATTCCCCCGCAGCCTTCTGGCTCGCCGAGGCGTCGCTCGATCTGTTGAGCGCCGCCGCGCAGTTTGCTGGCGCTCGTCTCTCTCGCGGTCAATGCCCTCTACCACACATTCTAGCCGCGTAGCTGACAGATATCCGCTAGATCTATCGCGGGCAGCACTACTGCACCACGCTTGCGGTCGACTAGGACACCCGCTATCATACCATCGCTAGCGAGCCCCAATCTGGGGCTCGTACCACGATGATTGCTGACGAGTACGCTTATGAGCGATGGGCGCAACCGGAAGGACATTCGGCCCGGGCTCCGGGTGGCCGTGGTGTGCAAGCAGGATCAGCGCAGCGGCAAGCGGACGATCGGCATCGTGCAGACCATCCTGACTTCGTCGGCCTCTCACCCTCACGGCATCAAGGTGCGGCTGACTGACGGGCAAGTCGGACGCGTCCAGGTCGTCGAGCCCGAGGAGCCGTGATCCTGTTCAGCGCTACGGAGCGGGGTTACGCTAGCTCGATGGATTGCCCCGCGCATAGTAATAGCGCAGCTGTGCATCAGCGCTTGCCAGCACCTCCAGCAACTCGTAGGCGCGGAGCTCGGCCCACAGAGGCGGCACAAAGCGGACGACGTCACGGGAGGCGTCAAACTCAAGCAAGCCCTGGATGAGAAA
>CAYTKY010000131.1:0-3608 GCA_964438435.1 uncultured Coxiellaceae bacterium
TACAGAGGGCCCAAATATCCTATTGTTAGGTTTTATATTGAATGTGCTAAAGCAGGCATAAATTTAGAGTAATTAATTAAAAGGAGTGTGTTTTATGAAAATTGTAGTTTTGGACGGTTATACCTTAAACCCAGGTGACTTAACATGGCATGGGCTTGAGGAGTTGGGGCAGCTTACGGTTTACGCCAGAACCCACTATGAAAAAATAGTTGAAAGAATAGGTGGGGCAGAGATTATTTTTACGAATAAGACGCCTATTAATAAGGAAATTTTGGATAGCTGTCCTTCCATTAAGTATATTGGGGTGTTGGCTACAGGCTTTAATGTGGTAGATATAGCTTATGCAAAGGAGAAAGGCATTGTGGTGTGCAACGTTCCTACATACGGCACTAACGCTGTGGCACAGTTTGTTTTTGCTATGCTTTTGGATATTTGCCATAGGGTTTCTGACCACTCCAACGCCGTTAAATCGGGAGAATGGGGCAGACGGGAAGATTTTTGTTTTTGGGATTACCGGCAAATTGAGCTGGACGGTAAAACCATGGGTATTATTGGTTATGGAAAAATTGGGCAGCGAGCTGCGGAGCTTGCCAATGCTTTTGGTATGAAGGTATTATATTTTGACCAGTTTAGCGACACCTCAAAGGATAATGGGCGTTGCCAATATGCGGAGCTTACTGAGCTATTGTCAAAATCTGACGTTATATCCTTACACTGTCCTCTGCTGCCTTCTACAGAGGGAATAATTAATGCAGACTCCATTGGCAAAATGAAGCAAGGTGCTATTGTTATTAACACCTCACGGGGTGGGCTTGTGGTAGAGAAAGATTTGGCTGATGGCTTGAACAGCGGAAAGTTGTATTATGCCGCTTGCGATGTTGTGTCAGTGGAGCCTATACAGCAGGAGAATCCATTGCTTATGGCTAGAAATATTACTTTAACACCCCACATTGCATGGGCGCCAATAGAATCAAGAGAAAGGCTCATGAATGTTGCCGTAAATAATTTGAAGCAATTTTTACAGGGCGAAGCGGTTAATGTTGTAAACAAATAGCTTTTTTAAAAACAAAGAGTATGTATAAATTAGAAAATCAGTTGACACTTTCTTAAGTTTGTGGTAATTTTACTTTAGTTTTAAAAATTATTAAGCCTCGTCCGTGTGACCGAGGCTTTTTTAGGTTTAATATAAAAACAGGGGTGAAAATATGGCAAAAGGATATGTTCATGTTTATACGGGTGACGGCAAAGGGAAAACGACCTGTATACTGGGATTAGCACTTCGTGCTGTGGGAGCAGGTAAGCGTGTGTATGTGGGGCAGTTTTTGAAGGAAGACGATTACAGCGAAATCAAAGCGCTGCGGCAGTATCTTCCTATGGTGACTGTTGAGCAGTACGGTAGTGGTATGGGCTTTGTTGTGAAAGGTAATATTCAGGAGGAGAATATTATTGCAGCTAAAAACGGATATGCCAAGGCGGCAGAGGCGTTAACAAGCGGTCTGTATGACCTTGTTATTCTTGACGAAATTAATGTAGCTATTTTTATGGGCTTGCTAAGTACAGCAGAAGCTATTACCTTAATCGATGGTAAGCCAGAAGAAGTGGAGCTAGTATTGACCGGCCGCTATGCGCCGGAGGCTTTAATTGAAAGCGCCGACCTAGTGACAGAAATGAAAGAGGTAAAGCATTATTTTCAAAAGGGTGTAGTAGCTAGAGTAGGAATAGAAAAATAGTATATTCTTATAGGCACTCTTTTGATAGAAAAGGACGGATTTTATGCAAATCACATTGCAAATGCTTTTAATTATATGCCCGCTTGTGTTTATAGCAAATTTTGTAGACGCAATAGCCGGGGGAGGAGGGCTTATTTCTCTCCCGGCGTTTTTGTTAGCAGGTTTACCTCCTCATCTTGCTCTTGGTACTAATAAAATGTCCTCAACCGTAGGCATAATAATCTCAACCGTACGGTACAGCAAAAAATCCCCGCCTAACCTTAAGGTAGCAGCCGTTTGTGTAATATCATCTCTTATTGGCTCATATTTTGGCTCAAACCTTGTACTGCTTTTAGACGAAAGCATTGTGCGTAAGGTTTTGGTGTTTATATTGCCTGTTGTTGCAGGGTTTGTAGTATTTAGCAAAAAGCTTGGGAAAAGTGATGTTACCTATGCACCAAAGGGATTGAAGGACTATTTTATTGGGGCAATCATTTCCTTAATAATTGGGGGCTATGACGGCTTTTATGGCCCGGGAACAGGCACATTTTTACTAATTTTATTTTTGTCTCTTTTAAAAATGGACATTAATTCTGCGTCAGCACATACAAAGGTTGTTAATTTTGCTTCTAATATTTCTGCGCTGGTTGTATTTTTGCTAAATGGAAAGGTTTTTATAACTCTTGGTCTTATTTCTATAATTTTTTCCGTTTCGGGAAATTATTTAGGCTCACAGCTAGTTTTAAAAAGGGGATTTGGCGTTGTTAAGCCGTTTATTCTTGTGGTTATAACGATTTTGTTTTTTAAATTAATTTTTAGTGCTTCATAGTTTGGTTACATAAAAAAACTTTCTGCTTATTCAGGGATTAGTCCTAATAAGCAGAAAGCTTTTTTGTTTTATGTAAAAATTATTTTTTCATAATAAGGTTACAGAAGGGGAAAACCATTCCGCCCAACGCATTACCCAAGGTACATAAAAGAATAAAAGCCAACCCGTCATATGTTAAGCCCAGCACCCCATTTGCCATAGAGAAGGTAAACATATTAGCAATGGAATGCTCAAAGCCGCTTAGTATAAATATGGGAACACATAAAAACAAGCCTATGTATTTGCCTAAGTCAGAGGAATTATTTTTGTAATTATCTACTGCAATAAACATAAGTAGGCCACATAAGACAGATAATATTAATGCAGCCAATGTAGGCTGGGAAAGCTTTATAGTATAAATTTCCAAAGCCCTTTTGGTCAATTGCGGCTTAGCGTAATATACGCCGGAGGCACATAAGGCACAGCCTATAAAATTTCCCAGCCAGATGAGTAGTAAGTTTAGCGCATGGTCTTTTTTGTTTTCGGCAGCTACTAAATAGCCTACGCTTCCTGTATATAAGGTCAATCCGTAGGATACTATGGTAAAAAGTCCAATGGTAAAAAACAAAGCGCCAACTATGGCATTGGGTACGCTTAGGTAGACAGTTCCTCCAATTCCTATAATTATGCCGCCTAGTATTGCCTTGAGAAAAATACTTGATTTCTTCATGCTCATGCCCCTTCGCTTTAGGTATAGTTTTGTTTGCTTGCTGTAGATTACTGTAGTTCCCTCGAATTCTGCTGAAATTTTATCATATATCCATTTTCATGGCAATAGGAGGCTAGGAATGCTAGGGGGTTCGGGGGAGTGCAGCCCCCCCGAGGTTTTATCCCACAGTAAAAATAATTTACTTGTAGTATAAAATCTTTTTTATTAAAACAAATTAAATTTGATTATTGACATTTTTGAAAAGGCTGTTATAATAAATACAAATGATAATCGTTATCATTATTTTAAATAGACGAAAGGAAGATATATTATGAAAAAATTTATTTGTGCAGTATGCGGATATGTACATGAAGGAGCAGAG
>CAYTKY010000132.1:0-3559 GCA_964438435.1 uncultured Coxiellaceae bacterium
GCTATGATACATGACTGTTGCTAAAATATGCGGTCGACAACGCATAAAGGCAAATGGCGAAGAGTATTAATGGCTGGGTGGCAGAATGGTCATGCACCGGATTGCAAATCCGAGTACGTCGGTTCGATTCCGGCCTCAGCCTTCCAAGTATGCACTTGGCTTGTCCAGATTTTTTGCCTGGGTGGCGAAATTGGTAGACGCAAGGGACTTAAAATCCCTCGGTAGCAATACCATGCCGGTTCGATTCCGGCCCCAGGCACCAACGTACTTGCCTTGTGGCGTAGGGCTCGTAGCTGTTTAAGTCTTTAAACTAAAAATCAAAAAATTTTGTAACTTTGAACTGAGTGAACGCAATCAGAGCGCACCTGTAGAGCTGTTTCCATTTTGGAAACAGTTGCTAGCTTGCCCAGTGTTATAAAAAGCCTTAAACTTTGTTTAGTCAGTACCTTCTATATTAACCATTAATAAGTCAGAAGACTAATGAGTAATGATAAACCTCAGATATTTGTAATTGCTGGACCAAATGGTTCGGGAAAAACTACATCTGCTAAAAAGTTATTGCCTAAAATATTGCAATGTAATGAGTATGTAAATGCCGATGCAGTTGCTGCAGCTTTATCCCCATTTCGTCCAGAAGAAGTTGCTATGCAGGCTGGTAGGTTGATGTTAGATAGAATAAATCACCTTGCAGATCAAAGAGAAGATTTTGCATTTGAATCCACGCTAGCGTCTAGAACATTTATAAAATTTTTGAATGAATGTAAAAATAAAGGGTATGATATTAATATTCTTTTTTTATGGCTTGATTCACCGCAACTTGCAATACAAAGAGTGAAACTGCGTGTAGAGCGAGGCGGCCACGACATTCCACCAAAAGACATAACGCGTAGATATCACCGAAGCATTCATAATTTTTTAACTGAGTATTCTCAAATTGCTGACAATTGGTTCTTGTATGATAACTGCGAAATAGAATCGAAATTAATTGCCAAAAAAACAGGAAACAATGAACCTAACATTGTTGACAACGTATCATGGCAGAATATAAACCGAGGGCTCACTAAATGAAAACAACAGATGAGAAGTTTGATTTGGCTGCACGTATAGATTATGGAGTGAAGGCTGGTGTCAGGGATGCTATTCTTGAGCATAAAAGAGTTGGTGTAGCTATAGTTGTTTTAGAAAATGGAAAAATTGTTGAGATTCCACCAGAGAAAATTGAGGTGGATGATAATTTGCCACCATCACCAATATAACTCTCACGAATGAGTATGTTCCATTGTTTATCGAAACATGTAATGTGCATATTATGCGCATTGCATTTTTGCAGCGACTCCTCTTCACGGAGTACATTGTTAATATGTTCTTTAAACTGCGATGAGCATTTGTTTATGTTTTAACCTACATTTTTAGAATAACGTAGTGAATAAACAATAATAAATTGATAAAATTATGCCAAAATATAAATCATTATATGTTAACAGCGCGGAAATTACTTCCAAACGCATCCAGACTGGTGAGTATGTGCCAGAAGTTGATCTTTGTTTAATTTCATACACAGACTTCCTACAACAATGTTGTCATAAACAAGATAATAATTATGTATTATATCACGGCACCAATAATAATGATGCCGTGATATCTATCTTAGGCGAGGGATTTCTTACTAGTGTGAATAGTAAAAATTTTAATCAAGGCACTGCTAAATTAGGTTCAGGATTGTGTACAACTGGTGATTATGAACATGCTGCTCTCTATGGGGATAATATTTTTACTTTACAGGTACTTCCTAATCCTGCAATGCGCATATTGTGGGCTAAAAATATTTCTTCTGGGATAAGAAGATGCTGAATTTGCATCAAAAAGTATTAATGCAGTGTCGCAGGCAATATTTTCATATTTAGAGAATGTTGATTGGGGTGGCATACGTTGGGGGGAATATTCATTTTCAGGTTGGTTGGGATCCATATTATGGCTCCCACCCACAATCCGCCAAGAAATTATTGAAAAATTATTAATAAATTTTCCTGAAAAAATGGATGATGTTGAGTTTTCTTCCAGCCAAGAATCACTTGTGCGCATTAAAGATTTATTACCCAATGAGTTGGTTATTAAATTACAACAAGCTTTGGATGTATTAAATACCAACCCAAACTCTTCATTGCGACCCGGCTTTTAGGTGTAATGATAATAAAACTAAAAAACACTTAAAAACGAGCGTAATTCCAGCGCAATTACCCCCTCGAACCCACTCAAATATACTGCATCCCCCTTGACTCCAACTCTTGATTTACTTAGAATGTGCCTCAGTACATTCAAGTAGAACATGGGCTTAAAATCCCGAGGTCACCAATACCATGCTGGTTCGATTGCATACAGCCCTCGCATAACATGCTCGGGCGCTCAGCGGGCAAAAGCGGTGCTTTTGCTTACCCGCTTCGCCCCCAGGCACCAACATAGCTCATTGTTTATTAAGAGCTTTTTGTGTGCCCGATATTAGGTAATAATCATGAAAAAACATATAAATTTACTTCTTGATGCAGCATATGAAGGTAATCTTCAAAAGGTAAAGGAATTTGTTTTAGCGAATGGAGTGCCCGCAAATGGGATGGTTTCTATTGAGGATGCGCCGCTGGACGTGCGATGGGGCTTAAAACGCATAATATCTAGTATTGGCCGCGATGCATTGTCTTTTTTGAGCGAGTATTGCCATACGTATTCTTCTGACACCTATAATAAAGGATCTCTCGATTCCCCAGTAACTCCAATATTAGCTGCTGCATTAAGACTTATTGGCAATAACGACACTGCCAATATAGAAGAGTTGCAGGAAATTATTGCAGTTTTGCTTGTAAACGGAGCTGATTGTAATTTACCAGTGAAAATTACATTACAACGCATACACAATGGCGCAGCGGGCGACTTTACTGAATATGAAGAAAAGATATCGGTTAACATTATTGATCTATACCTATTAGCTGATGATACTGAAGCTTTAAATAAGTGGTTAATGATTCCTGCGGTGCTTTCTAAATCATCAACCACGCAACTGGGTTTTCAGAGAACGTTGCCAGCTCTACAACGCCAGCGCTTTAATTATGATAGAGAAAATTCTTATTTTAGTAAATTCCCTTTTTTTGTCGCAGTTAAAAATGCTAGCACCGATAGCTGTTTTGCTCTAGCACAAAGAAAGATCGAAGCCAGATACTGGCGCTGCCAAAAAGGTTCCTGGCAAATAAATGCTTGGGAAATTGAATATTTGAGCCCAGAGCAATCTAAATCTTTACTAAAGGCTATGCTGGGTTTTGCTTCCGCAACGCTAGCATTAGATGCCTGTGTGTTGACATGGGAAGAATACCAAAGCTCTGAATTTGATATGTGTCAATATATGCTGGATTCTGCCTTGGCAGCTGGCAAATCTCAAGAAGAGTTTTTTAATTGGCTTATAAACTCTAAAATGTTACAGCTCGCTATAAAGCGTGGGCATTCTAAAATATTTGCAGGATACTTGAATTTGTTGTCAAAACAAGAAATAGAACAGTGTTTGGCGCAGCCGTGG
>CAYTKY010000133.1:0-3359 GCA_964438435.1 uncultured Coxiellaceae bacterium
CCAAGCACTTCTTCGGCGCCGCCCGTAACCTCGAAGAAGGCGGCAGCTTGACGATTATTGCCACCTGTCTGGTAGACACTGGCAGCCGCATGGATGATGTCATCTACGAAGAGTTCAAGGGTACGGGCAACATGGAGTTGCACCTCAGCCGCAAACTGTCGGAACGACGCATCTTCCCGGCCTTCGACATCGAGCGCAGCGGCACGCGCGCCGAGGAAAAACTGCTCGACGCCGAGACGCTCTCCAAGGTCTACACCCTGCGCCGCATGATCGATGCAATGGGCGGCGGCGGCGAAGCCATCCTCCCCATCATCGAACGCATGAGCCGAACACGCGACAATCGCGAGTTCCTGGAGACGTTGACGAAGCGTTGACACATGCGCTTCATTGCGGCAGCACAAGCCCGTCTGCCTACGCAAAACCTACGATTAGACGACGATCCTTGCACATTTGGGTAGGATCGTCGTTTTTTGTGGGCGCCAGTTGCTTTGACCACTTGGCAAGCCCACCGCAAGGTGCTAAAATCTCCGAATGTCATGGAACGCACAACCTGCAATTATCGGCGATGTCGGTAATTGGCGGAATGTAATTGGGGCAATTCACTGCGGTTTCATCCAGGTCAAGCCCACAAAACCTGACACTCTGGAGATAGTGTATGTCAAATGAAGGCAGTTCTGGTGGTGGCAATGCTTACCCGGGACGCATCAGGCCACACCAAGTCGAGTTGCAACGTCAAGAAACTCTTCCCCCACAGACCCTAGAATATATTTCAATCCCCCCCACCTCAACTAATCTGCGCACTACGCACTTTGATCGCTCGGTGAGCGCCGCGGCAAATGCTGGCTATACGCCGCTTGCACCGGCGCGTAGCACCAACTTTGGTCAACTTGACACAATTGCGCGTATGATTCAGGCGGCCTCTGAGCAAACACAACGTGTCCTCTCGGACCAGGTGACACCGCTGCGATTGGCTGGACATCTGTCGGTATTGATGATCGCGGGCGTCGTGCTGGTCTTGAGCCAGATCACAATTCCAGATTGGGAACTCAGCCTTGAACCGACGCCCGCGGCGATGGTGGGAAGCACCACACAGTTGAACGCCAATCAATTTGTCAGTGCAACCGGGTTTGAGGACGATTCGCTTACCCCCAACAGCATCCTGACCATCGGCGAAAGACCGGCCAACCCACCAGCGCAGGAAGCGCCTCGTCTTGTCGAAGAAACGCTCTATTACAACGTCAAGCCCGGTGACACCGTCCTCGGTATCGCTGAAAAGTTCGGGCTGCAACCCGAAACGTTGATGTGGTCCAACTCCTTGATCGAACAGAACCCCGATCGACTCAGCATCGGCGACCAGTTGCGCATCCTCCCTGTCGATGGTGTTCTGCACGTTGTCAAGCGCGGTGACACCTTATCTAGCATCGCTGATAAATACGAAGCCGACATGCAAGCCATCGTTGCCTATGCCGCTAACGGGATGGCTGGCGCCGACGATGCGCTGCCCATCGGCAAAGAGATCGTTGTGCCGGGTGGCGCCAAACCCTTTGTGGCGCCCTCTGTTGGCGCATCCACCGCCTACGCAGTGTCGCGCCCGGATGGGGCGTTGGCGGGTTCGGGTAATTTCAGTTGGCCGACGGCTGGCTACATCAGTCAAGGCTACTGGGGTGGCCATCCCGCCATCGATGTAGCGGGTTGGCTGGGTGCGCCCGTGACGGCATCCGACGCCGGTTATGTCGTCCTGGCAGGGGGCGGCTGGAACAGCGGCTACGGCAACTACGTCATCGTCGATCACGGCAACGGCTTCACCACGCTCTATGCACACCTGAACTCGGTCTTTGTCAAGCCAGGCGAGACGGTAAGCCGCGGTCAACAGGTCGGCTCGATGGGCAACACCGGCAACAGCACCGGGCCACATCTCCACTTTGAAATTCGCTACAACGGCGTGCCCTACAATCCAGCGGGCTATCTTAACTGACCAACCACCTAATAGAAAGAGGCGCTGTTCCCGTGTCAGAACAGCGCCTCTTTTTTATTTCGGTTGACGCGGCGTGTCACTTTTCCCCGCTGGCGCGTGCTCGCTCTTGATCGCGACGGTAGCGCTCAGCGTACATCGCAAGAATGTCGAAGGGCTGCGTCCTCCCAGTGGAATCCCGTCCCTCTAATACGTCCAGATAGGTTTCGCGATCTGTCTCCACCGGGTCAATCAACTCAGCATCAAACATCGCCAGCACGTACGACATGCTCTCCCGATCGTGTAATTCGGCCAACGCGTCGACGACACTGCCCCATAGCTTGTTGATCTTTTCTTCATCGTCCAGCACGACGCGCCCATTAGCGTCCAATGCTGGCAGGAGTGAGCGCAAGAACATCACTATGGCCAGCCTGGTTTCCGGGAACCGAATCGCAATGCTTTCCAGGATCGAAATGCTCAACGCCGCGCCGAAGTCCCAATCGGCGCCAAGCGACTCCTCAATCACTGCCTGAAAGATGGGCACGGCAAGCGGCCCGAAATTGGCAGGCGCTTCCTCAAACCATTCAAGCAACGCGTCATAGCTGTCTGCGTCGCTGTAAACGGCGACAAAAATCGGTAATGCTTTGCGTTCGCGATAGGCGATCAACAGAAAACCATAATGCACGGCGCGATACCAACGCGGGTCGTCGGCATCGTCCCAATCATCATCGATCGCTTCGGCAAACCGCTCCAGGATCATATTGCGCAGATCAATCCGGCGCGCCAATAGCACGCGAATCAACTCTGGCGGCAACGCGCGACCTGCATGCTCGACCCGATCTAGCAGTTCGGCGTTCGAGAGTTTCGCATAATCTGTCATTGATGACGCCACCTTTCTATCAACTTGATTGCGCAAACCGCGCCACCACGAATGCAGTGTAAGTCTGCCAGAGCACCGGCTGTCCGGTCAACTGGCGCTCAAAAAGCTGGCGGATACGCGCAGTCTCTGACCTGGAGAGCTTCATAGCCAGCCGGTCGATGTAGGCCGGTTTGCCTGTTACCATCGGCGTGAACCAACGGCTGATCATCGCTGCTGTAATCGGTGTCGGCGTGTGCTCGGTTTCACCCTGCGCTGTCACGATGAGACCGGCTGCCGTCAATGCCGCCTGCAAGTCGTTCTCGTCCCAGTTGACCAGCGGATCGCTGGGATCGGCGTAGATTGCCTCCTCGGCCTGCTGCCAGCGCGTCACCAGGTCGGCATCGAGTTCGGCGCTGTCGATCAGCGCATACAGCCGCTGTGTACGCCGCGGCACGCGCTCAGCCAGGCTGATCACGCCGCCGGGCGCCAGCAGTTCAGCTAACAACCGACAAGCCGCGCCCTTGTCCACCACATCGAGCAAGGCGTTGT
>CAYTKY010000134.1:0-3346 GCA_964438435.1 uncultured Coxiellaceae bacterium
TATTGTATTTAGTGGATGGTAATGATAATTTCTTCTGGGTTAAGAAACAAACTCATGCGTTTATGGATTTTAACATCCATGAAAAAATTTGCGACACACTCGAGTGAATCGCGATATCGGTACAATTTGTTGGGAAAATGGCGCTGATCTTCCCCCTACCCTCCTAAATGTTAGCTTTAATTTTTTTTGCAGCGATGCGCTTTGATTTCCTAGATCATCGCAATAATAAACTAGAACAAGTGATCGCCCCATCAACCAATCTTGCCTGCTCTGTCGAGACCTGATGAATATATTCGGGAGGATAGAATTGTTCAATATAAGCTTTTGTCAGAGGGCAATTATCTGGAATGATAATATGACCATTCAATGCTAGAACATTAGCTGCGTGCTTTTCTTCATTTGGAACAACAAAATAACGTATCGAAGGATCTTTTTTTTGGAGGAAAGAAAGATAAGGCAAATAAGCTTCTTGTATCACATAATTCTTATGTGATACTCGGGTCATGCCACTCTTAAGATGTAAGCCAGAAACAACAGGAACGATTAAAACCTGGTACCCAAAAGGTGAAACAATCGATTCAAAAAATTCAATCGCTTCTTTTTGTGTTCTGGATGACAATCCTACATAAATTGTCTTTCCATCTTTCAAAATATCGCCACCATCAATGGTGAATTCCTTCGGTATGATATACATCGGTAAATGACTGAGCTTGGTTGATAATAATGGTTTAAGCGAAACATATTCATCTTTTCTACTTACTGTACCAGGGTTAAGTTCTATTACCAATTTATCACTCAGTATAAAATAGGTGTCTTCAACAAAATTACCATCAGGATAAGCCTCATCAGCCGGACTAACAAAGGTTTCAATTCCTATATTTTGTAACGTTTTAACATATTCATCATATTCAATAGTCATTTTTTTATAATCAGGCTTTGGATGGTTAGGATCTTGAGCGATCGCATTAACAATGCTCTGTGCGGGGTGACGCAAGATGGCGCGTGAAAAGAATTTCATTTTCCTACTTCCTGTCTATTGAAAAATTTTTTATTTAAGTTCCTTGAAATTGTTTACAAAATAACTTTTCGAAAAAGAGCCGCATTTACTTATTCACGATATGTGTAAATGTTTTCATTGATTGGTTTTCTATGAGCATAAAACGCGGTTGTGCCATCGCGCTGTAGCTTTTATTAGCAGTATGATCATCTATGCTAAATGCCATCACATACCCTGCTCTTGCAGCTTCTTGTTCTAGATAACGATCATATATACCAAATGGCCATGCTAAGAATATAATGTTAGTGTCGAGTTTATTTTCCAATATTCTTTTTGACTTCACTAATTGTGTGCGAACAAATTTTTCATATGCAGAAGGCGAAAGTTTTTTCTTTTCTTGAATAAAATTTGGATGCCAATAAGTATGCCCTTGTATATCAAAAAGTCCTGTGCGTTGTAATTCTTTTAATTCATCCCATGTCATGGTGTGTTTTCCATTTGAGATAACAGAGGGATAAATAAATAATGTCACAGGAATATGATATTTTTTTACTAGCGGCAACATATAAGTATAAACAGATTGCCAACCATCATCGGCTGTAATAACAACTGATTTGGGTGGTAATGAGGCACGTTTACCTTGTAAATATTCAACCGCTTCTTTTAAAGGGATGACGGTGAAATTATTATTCTTTAACCATTGCAATTGCGCTTCAAACTTTTCTGGTCGCATATTCATGCTACCAGGCACAGTTGGATTAAAATTATGATAGCAAAGAATAGGAATATCGACCGTGCCTTCTGCCAAGAGAAGTGATGGAAACAACACAGCTGCCATTAAAAATAAGCGATAGATAAGACGCCTGAAAATGAACATAGTCAATCTCCATTCTTTATTGACAAGTCGGTGTTGCACAATACAGTACCTTCAGATACTTACCTGTTGAACTGTAATAACTGATCACTGGATTGCCGTTATTATCGATCAAAAGAGAAGGATAGCGACCCACATCCGTACCCGAATCAACTGTTTGGATATGATTATCCATTGTGCATTTAGCAATTATCGTATCGTTAGGATACCATTTCTCACCTTTTTTTCGAAATTGTTTTTACTTTACTATCCAAATTCCATTGATTAATAAGATTCTCATGGCGAAGATGATTGCTTTTTAATTCTTCTAATAATAGATGATTTTCATCGAGAGTGAGAATTGCAACGCTTAAATCGTCTTTCTCTAACACTGAAATCAATTTTTCAAATTCATCTGTTAATTCACCTAGCTTGAAATGATCGCCATGTAAATTATTTCTTGCCCAAAATAAAAAATCGGGTGTACTTCTTATCATTTCCAAATAAAATTCTATATTTCTTTGTAAAAACAAACAGACTGTTATAGCATCTTCTTTTTTATCTCTATCAAAAAAAGGTTGATTCGTCATTTTTTTTAAGCGAATTTTATTGTTACTATCATCAATACCCAAAGAATCGAAAAATTTGTTGTTTGATCGCTCTATTGGGATTATTGACCCCATCGAATCCAACGGATTATTAATATTCGCAATCATCATTTCAAAATGCTCACGAACCATCTCTAACGAAATGCGAAGACAATCATCTTTATCTTTAGTCTGAGTATTATAGATATCAAACTCTTGAATGATGCGATGCAAGATTTCATGCTTTTTTTCGAAAATGAGTTTTTGAAATTCAGGTATCGTTACTAATAATTTTTTTAATTCCGTTTGTCTGACAAATAAAAATTCGACTGCCCTTTCAACGAGTTGATCTGCGTCAATTATTTTTTTACCCAACTCCCTTAACGTTTCTTGAGGAATTAAGATACATTTTAAAAAAGTAACATATTTATCTAGAAGAAATTGTTCACCGTTGATAATGTGATTAATGATTGAAAACATGTATCTATCAGATGGATAAGGCCAATTGTACGGCTTTGAATCTTTTAAATCACATAAATTTTCAACATCTCTACGTGAAAGAGGGGGAAATGCTTCAAAAGGTGGTAACTTAGGTATTTCTTTTTCGGGTTGCCCATACTTCTCATCCCTTCCCTGATATTTTGCGGTCATTTCCCAGAGTGAGCGGTCATAATCAACTCGGGTTGCCCGAAAAACATGAGAATACGTGTGCCCTCTTTTCGAAGTGATCTCTAGTATTTCAGCGATATAAGGGTTTATTTTTTCAGGTGAAAATGTTTCATCTTGAAATAGCTCATTCATTCCTGATAAATCTTTTGCTTCTACAAGATTCTCTAACTCTTCCTTGCGGATAATATCTTTTATTATTTCATTTTTCATTTCTTCAAAAGCTTGTTTAACTTTTTCCTA
>CAYTKY010000135.1:0-3344 GCA_964438435.1 uncultured Coxiellaceae bacterium
AGGGTAATGCAACTGATTTTTATGGGATTTTATCTGAAAAGCCGTGAGTGGTTACAAAAATAAAATAGGTCCGCGTAGTGTTAATAATAAATGAAAAATGATTGTTTTGATGACGCATATTTTCTCCGTCTAAAAAGTGAGTTAGAAAGAAAGCGTGATTAATTTTTTGCAGAAAATACGATCTTATTGGTATTTGATAGTAACCGTTTTAAGCATGCTGCACTTATCTGATAATTCTGTTAAAAGAACAAATTTGCATGTCCTATTATACCCTGACACAATGTAACTTATTGATAAATATTATTTTATTTGAAATAAAATAGAGTTTTTCTTATGTCCTATTATGTCCTAATCCCTTTTTTCACTATAAAACCAGGTAGAATTAATTCCCTTACCCTCTAATCGCACAAAACCAAGCTCCATCAAATAATTGAGATCACGACGCAGAGTTCGATTAGTAATATCCACACCTAATTTATATAGAATATCTGCATTTTGTAATCCATTATGTTGCTTCAATAAAGAGAGGATTGTTTTTTGGCGTTCACTTATTTTTATGGCGCTGATTCTAAAACAAACAACAAAAGTATTTCCACGCTCTATGTATTCAGGCTCAGGTTTATCAAGCTCCTTACATTCTTTAATCATTTCCTGAGTACCCGTACCAGCTGATTCGATGATGCCAATTTTATTCATAACATTTGTGATTCGCTCATTCCTTGGTAATGATTCATGTCTTCTTTTTAAATCATCCAATGTAATGCCAAATGGAAGTGTGCCATGACTAACGATTTCTAATGCATCGTTGTAAATCATCAAGCTAATTGAACCACCTTGAATTGAATAATCTCGATGGCAAATTGCGTTTACCATGGCTTCTCGAATTGCACGTGGCGGATAATCTGGTATATCTTTACGTGCCATTTTTCCAGGAATAAACTCACTTTTGATAGAAATATTTCGCATAAAAAAATGTTCTGCTTCTCTAAGCAAAACAAATGCATTGCCATACACTCGTCTGCTATCAAGTAAATCGCTTTTATCTGAACCTTTAAATTTAGCCATTCGTAATAAGCACTGTGGGTAATAAGGCATAGGATCACGACAAAACAATACGACTGCCGCTTTTGATAAATTTCCATTAACTAAAAGTTTAAATCTTAATAAAGCTTCGGTAGGGTCATCTGTTGCTAATCTTGCTTCCATTCGCCCTTTTTTAATGCTTTCTTTAACGGCATTTATAATTTCATCTTGATCTAAATCATCAATAGTATAATGCTCAGCTTTAGTTAGCTCCCAGCCATCTGTCTTATGCGTTCTTTCTATTAATAACTGATGATAACGTTGTTGAGGCATCAATTTGGTTGATGACTCAACTCGCCAAAAAGGTTTCCCATCAAAAACGTAAGGTATTAATGAACGATTTGATACCGCAAATATTTTTATAACATATTTATTTTTTTCAATTGGTATGTAGTCAATGTTAAGTGAGGTGGGCGGTTCTAATTTAGATAATAAATTTGCTATTTCTAGTTTGGTATTATCTGTTACATCCTGGCCAATGATTTGGCCATCATTTTTTACGCCAATCAAAACTATTCCGCCATTTCCATTTAAAAATGCACAAATTGTCTCGAATACACTATGTAATTTAGCAGTTGACGTTTTAAATTCTAAACCAGCGGATTCGCCTTGCTTTACGAGTATTTCAATACTTTGGTTTTTATTTTCCATAAGTTATCCTATATTTATTTTTCGGTCTTTTGAAATTCCTCACCCTATTAGGTAGGTGATGAATCCGGGGTTTTTCTTTTTAAATGCCTGATTTATTACTAATCAACTTCTCCACTGCATTCGCCTTATGTTCCGGCGCCAAATGCGCATATCGCAATGTCATCGTCATTTCTGAATGTCCCAATAATTCCCTAACAGTGTTCAGATCAACACCCACCATCACCAATCGTGATGCAAAATGATGCCGCATATCGTGCCAACGAAAATGTGCGATTTCAGCTAACTTGAGTAAGTTGGTCCACGCACGTTTCACATTATCAAATTCTTTTCCATCTTTACTCGCAAATACCAGATCATCATTTTCTGATTGTCGATGCCAATGTTTTAACGTGCGCATCGCTTCAGAATTTAAGGGAATATGCCTTGTTTTACGGCTTTTTGCATATTTTCCTTCGATAGTTAACATAGCTCGATCAAAATTAATATTTTCCCATTTCAAACTAAACAATTCGCCACGACGTAATCCCGTATTAATAGAAAGAAGAATCATAGGATGTACATGATCAGCAAATTCATAATGATTAAGATCAGGTAAAAGTTCATAATTGCGTTCCTTCCGCCATTGATTTGCGCTATATCTTTGTTTTTTTAATTTTGTATCTCGTTCAATCATTGAATTTCGCAATTTTTCTTCTTCTTTTTCTGTTAAATATCGCACTTTAATTGTGCGATCTGATTTTAAAAGTTTTAATTTTTCTAACGGATGTTTTTCAATCAATCCCCACAACACTGCTTTTGAAAGTGCTGCCTTGAAAGTAGCAATATCTCGATTGACTGTTTCAATGGCTTTTTTATCTTTCAATCGCTGAGTGCGCCATGTATCAATCAATGCGGGTGTAATTTCAAGAAGAGATTTATCACCAAACGGTTTAACAAAACATCGATGAATATGTGCAAGTGTTTTATCACCTGCTCTACGATGTTCTTTTACCCATGCTGCATAATAATCTTTAATGAATGCTTGCAGGGTAACGTTAGATTTTTTCTTATCACTAGGATCAATCCCTTTTGCTGCATCACCAAGAATCGCAAGTGCCCTATCCCTTGCTTGTGCAGGTGTGATAATACCTACTCTGCCTAATGTTAAACGACGACCTCGTTTGAACTGACAAACATAATTCATTTTGCCTGATGGATTAACTCTAATTAAAAATCCTGTTATTTTAGTATCTCGAACATCGTATTGTTTTTCTTTCGCTGACAATTTTGCGATTAAATGATTGGTGATCAATGCACGCATTTTTATTCCTTCAAACTTTGGAGTGTAACTGGAGTGCGTCGTGAGTATACCGAGATGGATTTTTATGAACAAGCAAAAACAGGAAAATATTTATAACCACATGAAATATATTTATTATTTTAACATGCTGGTTGATGTGGGTTTATTATAGTTTACAATTGATTAATACTCTTAATCAGCGGGTCGTTGGTTCGATCCCAACACGGCCCAGTAATAAAATCAAGTGGTTACAGATCAATTTGCCGGCCCCCCCCCCCCCCCGGAGGATGAACGGAGTTTTTTGAAAAAAAAAGAACACCGGAGGAGGGGG
>CAYTKY010000136.1:0-3277 GCA_964438435.1 uncultured Coxiellaceae bacterium
TACCACGTCCATCATGGCTTAAAGAATGAATTTCAGCAGACGCACATTCTTTTTTTTTTTAAAGTTTAAAATTTTAATTCATATTGAAGACAATTAAGGTATCAGCAGGGCGTTTATAAAAGCCCTGAAATTTAAACGGCTAAGACTATATAATAATTAATAAAAAAAAACAAATTGTTCAAAGTTTGTAATATTCCAAATATTACCTATACTGAAATAAAGGAAGAAAAAATCAGTTTAGAAAGTACATAATCGAGTGTTCTCGATAAGGATAGTTCCAAAACCTTTCAGTGAATATACGAAGGGGAACGCGATTGCAGCGTGGTGCGCAGGTCCTTAGGAAACGAGTGAAAAAGGAAAGCCTAAAGCGCTACAGAGGTTCCCAAAATTGAAAGAGCGGGTTTTTGCGAGACGTCATTACGAGAACACTCATTTATGTTTATTCTTGCGTTTATTTCCCTTTTTCCGCCTGCCGCCATCACTTGTTTCTTCATTGAAAATTTCGTAAGGTGATTCTCAATATCAAAATTTTCAATCTCAAATGGAGATAGTGTTGTGGTATCAAATACGAGTATTGAACAAGAACATTGGTATGGCGCTCACAACTATTCACCTCTACCTGTTGTCTTAGTGCGCGGAAAAGGTGTGTATGTTTGGGATGATCAAGATCGTCGTTATATTGATATGATGAGTGCTTATTCAGCCGTGAGCCATGGTCACTGTCATCCTACTTTAATACGCGCATTACAAGAACAAGCACATCAATTAAATGTTGTATCACGTGCGTTTTACACGGATAAACTCGGTCTTTTTTTAAAAACAATTTGTGACTTAACAGGCTTTGCAAAAGCATTGCCCATGAATACCGGCGCTGAAGCTGTTGAAACAGCATTAAAAGCAGCACGCAAATGGGCTTACACGGTAAAGGGGGTTGAGAAAGACAAAGCAGAAATCATTGCGTGCGCGAATAATTTTCATGGTCGCACGATTACCATTGTGGGAATGTCCACAGAAGAACAATATCGAAATGGATTTGGTCCTTTTCCACCTGGCTTCAAAATCATTCCCTACAATGATATTGCGCAACTTGAAAAAGCAATCACGCCACAAACGGCTGCATTTTTAGTAGAACCGATTCAAGGTGAAGGCGGCATCATTGTCCCCAACAAAGGATACCTCAAAGCTTGTGAAGAAATTTGCAAAAAAAATAATGTCCTTCTGATTTGCGATGAAATTCAAACTGGAATGGGTCGCACAGGAAAATTATTAGCATGCGAACATGAGGATGTTCAGCCAGATGCTGTTTTATTGGGAAAAGCATTAGGCGGTGGTCTATTACCTGTTTCGTTATTTTTGACTCGCAAAGAAGTGATGGATGTTTTCACACCCGGTGATCACGGCAGTACATTTGGCGGGAATCCGCTAGCTGCTGCCGTTGGTAAAGCCGCGCTGACTGTCTTAATAGAGGAAAATTTGATTGAACGCGCAGCCACGTTAGGCCATTACTTTCAATCTCGCTTAAAAAAGTTACGCTCACCCCTTATTAAAGCGATCAGAGGTCAAGGATTGTTAATAGGCATTGAAATTAATTCGTCTTATTCAGCACACGATATTTGTCTCGCCCTGTTAGAAAAAGGCATTTTGACAAAAGAAACACATCACACGGTCATTCGCTTTGCTCCACCGCTTGTAATTACAGAAGAAGAGATTGATGGTGTTGTTGATACGCTGTCAGCGGTATTAGATCAGTTTATTGATCACTAGAAAGCCATTTGATATCAACATCAAATTCACTAGCAATTTTATGTAGCATCTCTGAATCTGGTAATGCATGGCCTTCTAATAAGCTCCATGCTTGTTGCTTAGAAATATCTAGCATTTTACTTAAAATATTCGCGCGTTCACGAACATTCGCAGGTGCATCAACGCTGTCTAAACAAGCATTTAATTTCTCAGCAAAATATTTTGAAGTTCCTGGCACATGACTTCCCTCATAATATAAATCATTGATCAATTTTCATTGAGTATACGGAGGGAGCTCCCATCGGAACAATCATGAATAACCCTACAAATAGGGCGTAATGCTACTGAGCACCGTCGTAATAACCAGCAGCAATCAGTGTGTTGCGAAGCAAAGCCGCAACTGTCATGGGCCCTACACCACCCGGAACAGGCGTAATCCACCCAGCTCTTTCTTTTGCTGAATCAAATTCAACATCTCCCGTTAAGCGACCATTTTCAAGGCGATTGATGCCCACATCAATGACTGTCGAGCCTTCTTTGATCCACTCTCCTTTAATTAAACCTGGGTTTCCGACAGCAGAAATTAAAATATCTGCTTGCGTGACAAAATAACGTAAATCGTTTGTAAAACGATGGCAAATCGTCACCGTTGACCCTGCAATTAATAATTCTAACGCCATCGGACGACCGACGATATTTGATGCCCCCACAACAACCGCGTGACTCCCTTTAAATTTTTGATGAATATGTTCGAGCAAAATAATAATGCCATAAGGCGTACACGACCTTAGTAAAGGACGACGTTGCGCTAAGCGCCCAATGTTATAGGGATGAAAACCATCCACATCTTTATGCGGGTCGATACATTCAAGTACTTTGTTGCTATCAATATGATGAGGTAAAGGTAGTTGCAAAAGAATTCCATCAATGGTGGCATCTTGATTGAGCGTCTGAATGAGGTTAATTAAGGTATTTTCATCGGCATGATCAGGCAAATGATAATACACTGAATAAATACCGACCTGCTCGCAGGCTTGTCGTTTATTGCGAACATAAATGGTAGAAGCAATGTCTTCTCCCACCAAAATCACAGCTAACCCAGGTGCTCGATGCCCTTCTGCGATTTTTTCCTGTATGTTATCGTGTATTTCTTTTTTAAGTCGATTAGCAACGGCCACACCATCGATAAGTTGAGCTGACATAATAAGCGATTCCTAACGGATTCTTTCAAGATTGAAAATTTATCACAATGATGTAGCAGTAAAAAGTGGCTCTTTCGGAATGGTCGTGGTTAGATCCATTATTTTTTGCAATAGCTCGCCTGGCCCTACCCTCCTACGCTTTTTTTAAAAGCAACGCCTTAGTTTTCAATCAATAGGCCCCGGTATTTTTACTATTTAATGAAGATCATTGACGAAGATGATCACACTCGCTATCATCCGAACTCTCATTTTTTGCGTCAATCTTGGCAGATGATGAAACGGGGTATAGCGCAGTCTGGTAGCGCGCCTGCTTTGGGAGCAGGATGTCGGGG
>CAYTKY010000137.1:0-3116 GCA_964438435.1 uncultured Coxiellaceae bacterium
TTGCATCAACCGTTAATGTGGTCGCCGTCAACGATGCACCGACCTTAAGTGCAACGGCTAGCAATCCAACGTATACCGAAGATGGTTCTGCTGTTTCATTATTCAGTAGCGCAGCGATCTCAACCGTTGAATCAGGACAAACGATTACATCGCTCACCTTCACCGTGAGTAATGTGCAAAATGGCTCATCTGAAAAGGTGATTGTTGATGGCACAACGATATCGCTCGTAAATGGTGGTTCAGGTACAACGACGACGAATGGAATGAGTTATAGCGTCTCTGTGACAGCAGGCACGGCAACGATTACGTTAACGAAAGTAGCGGGTATCAGCACGACGAATGCACAATCCGTCGTGAATGGATTGCAATATCAAAATACGAGCCAAGATCCGACAGCGGGTTCTCGTGTCGTGACCCTCACACAAATTAAAGATAGCGGTGGTGTCTTAAATAGCGGTGTGGATACAACAGTGCTTTCTGTTGCCTCAACCGTTAATGTAATCGCCGTCAACGATGCACCGATGCTAACGACAATTGGAATCAATCCGACATTTATAGAAGATGGAAGTTCTGTTGCACTATTCAGTGGTACATCGATTTCATCTATTGAAGCAGGACAAAATATTGCAGCGATTACTTTTACAGTTAGTAATTTACAAAATGGTGCATCAGAACAAATGATGATTGACGGTGAATTTATTTTGTTGGTGACTGATTCCGACACGACTTTAAATAACAATATTGATTACAATATCGTTGTATCAGGCAATACTGCAACGATCACGTTAAGTCGATCGGGTGGTATGAGCGGCAGTGTCGCACAAAGCTTGATAGACGGATTGCGTTATCAAAACACACATCAAGATCCGATAACAGGATCACGTACGGTTACCCTCGCGCAAATTAAAGATACAGGCGGTGTAACGAATAGCGGTATTGATACATCAGGATTGGCGATTACTTCAACAGTAAATGTAGTTGCCGTCAATGATACTCCTCAATTAACAGGCATTATTACAGGTAATTATTTTGAAAATGCAGCGGCTATTCCGATTGTGACAGGTACTATTTCTGTGACTGATGTGGATGCAGCGAATTTTAATAATGGTTTTCTGACAGTTTCTTTTTCAAATTTTGTATCAGGCGATATCATTTCTATTCAACATCAAGGAACCGGTGTAGGACAAATTGGCATCAGTGGAACAAATGTAACTTATGGTGGTACGCTGATAGGTAGTTACATCGGTGGTAATGCAGCGAATTTAACAATTAACTTTAATAGTCATGCAACGTCATCAGCGCTATCTGCATTAATTTCACAATTACGTTATGCAAATTCATCGAATGATCCAACCGATAATGGCGCATCACCCACACGTGTTGTCACGGTTACTTTAAATGATGGCGGAAATTCTGGAACAGGTGGTGCATTAACTGATTTCATCTCCGGTATATTAACAGTGACTTCTAATGCGATTCCAACACCTATCGTCTTATTGGCTAATGATACGGGAAGTAGCGCAATCGACCATATCACTTACGATGGAACATTGCAGTTGGATAATATTATTCCGGGTGCATTAGTCGAATATTCGATAGACAATGGTAATTCGTGGTCAACGAATTTCATCCCAGTTGAAGGATTAAATCAGTTATTGGTGCGTCAATCGATCGCGGGTGATTACAGTGGAACCGCATCGTTAACATTCATGTTAGATACCATTGTCGTGCCACCTTCCATCATTTTAAATACGGATTCAGGTACAAGTAGCTCTGATTTTATTACTAATGTGAATGGTGCAAGCATTGGAAATATTGAAGCAGGTGCTTTTGTTGAATTCAGTACGGATGGTAATCATTGGATGCCTGTGCAACCTAATTTTGTTGAGGGATCAAATACGATTTATGCAAAACAAACGGATGTTGCAGGTAATGTGAGTGCACCTAATCAACTTTCTGTTATCTATGATACGCATGTCGCTACACCGTCTGTTGATCCATTAATGACAGAATCAACGACACCCCTGATTTCAGGACATTTATCGACACCTGCACTCACTGGAGATCAATTCGTTGTGCGTGTGGGTTCGCGTATTTATTCACCGAATATCACACCTGGTGCAACATCATGGACATTGCAAATATCAGATGTAATGAATCAAGGTGTTTATAATGTAACAGCTTCGATGTTTGATGTGGCGGGCAATGCTAAAACAGGCGTGAATACGTTGACGATACAAGCGCCTTCCGCGCATATTACTCAATCATCTCCATCGCCATCGGTCACACCTAAACCGCAAGCTATTTCTTATGGTAAACCACCCATCACAGGTGATATGGCTTATGTGACACACACCAATACAGCTGTAAAAAGTAATACGACAACAAATAATAATTCGCTTGCTGCTGGAAAACGATATGAAGCTGTTCCTATTTTATTAGCAAAATTTGCTAGTAAACCGACTTGGAATTGGGAGCATACGCCTGATTTTGTGAACTTGCCGCCAGTTGTTGAAGGATTATCAAATCTAGTGAAAACACTTCCGAAAATGGATATAGTGTCAACTGAACAAACGCTTCCCTTGTTTAAAAATGAAAATACAGATGCGAATTATTATAAAGGAAATATGAAAGTGATTGACGATGTTATACGCGAACAAGGAATAAATTCGACACCAGAAAATTCTTCCACCATGACTCAGCCAACGACGACTTCAGTCGAAAATAAATCCACACCGCCATCTAATACTAATGAAAATAATAATGAAAATCTAAAACAAGAAGCGAAACAAAACAATGGGCAGACAGATAATGGAAACAGTGATCAATCACAAAAACAAAATGTGGTTGATGAAAATGGCATGATGCATACTGCAAAAACACTTAATTTTAAAGATCGTGTTCGAGAAATTTTGCGCGATTTTAAAAATTTCGAAAGTTAAGATGATGTTGCTAACAATGCCATGGGTCCTCGTGGTGGACTAATATTAATAAACATGCCTTTTCGACATAAAAACTGTGCTTTCGTAAAAGTGATTCCATTTTTTTCTGCGGAAATGGTGTAAGGTTTTTCGCGTGGCGGCAAATTAAAAAATGCGACGCCACCATCTGCGTTG
>CAYTKY010000138.1:0-3115 GCA_964438435.1 uncultured Coxiellaceae bacterium
TGGAAGTAACTAATGCCATTCATTTGATATATTAGAAGAAGAAATTAAACCAATGCTATTTGAGGTTTTTAAGGACACTCAATCAAATGCAGAAGCTTTGGTTGAAGAATATATTAAAATGTACAAGGTCCTCGATGAAGAAGGGGATTTACAAAAGCGAATAGCAGAGCTTGAAAAGAAAATAGAACTTTCCACAAAGAAAAAAGCCAAGCTGTTAGAATATAATGTTACAGGACAGCTTTCAGATAAAGATTTCATTTCCATGAACAAACAGTGCATTGCTGAAATAGAACAAGCCGACAATGAAATTATGGAATTGGACGCACAGCAAAATTCTAAAGCGGAATTTAAAAAGCACATAGACACAATTAGACATGTGTTGCAAGAAGCAACTAAAGACGCTGCCAAAGGAATAATCAATAAAGAGTTTATTGACAAGTATATAGATAAAATATTTATTACCCCAGAAAACGGTGGAATGTACTTTGAAATCAAGATTTTCACCGGGGAAACAACAAGGAAGTTCTTAGACAAGCTTCGAGGTCGTACGGGACATACTGTTAAAAACGTGTGCCCCGAACGAAGTGTGGTTTGGGATAGGGCTTGTCGGGTTGTTGATGGGAAGAAGCGAGTTGTTAAGTATTTTTCTTTTTTGAGTATATAAATTAAAAAGCTATTATAATTTTTATTGTTTCTTACGTTACTGATTGTAGTATAAGCGATTATATTGATGTAAGTTCTAGATGGTTATTGTATTCGTATTTATTGTATGATAAAATTATATATAAGTACTTTAGGAATAAAACAATGCTAGAAAGAAACAGAAATGAAGAATATTGAGGGATACTTTAATATTTTAAGGAGGCGTTTATATAATGGCAACTTGTCATGTCTGTAAAAAAACTAAAGAAAATGTAATTCCAATATTTAAGCCAGGTACATCATGTGGTGACGAAAGTAATTACTATAAAGAGTGCCGCTATATATGTGAAGGATGCCTACAATGTTCAGAAGAGTATGGTTTGTGTGGTTTTTGTGGTCGTGTGGGTGCCTATCATTTTAAAAATTTATATGAGGATGAACCATGTGTTCATACATGTAAAGAACATAGAGGCGAAGCTGAACATCTGGATTATGATGATTGATTTCTAAATTAAGGAAATACACTATTTAAGAAGCACAAAGGGGACGATTCGCCTGTGTTCACGTATCAATAAAGATACTACAAATAAGATTGATTTGTTAAACTTTATTGGTGAATACAGGGGAGCCGTCCCTTTGTGTTTTGATAGCTTTACACTGCATAAACACAAGGGGACGGTTCTTCTGTGTTCACTTGTTGTTAGGCCATAGAGCCATTATCTACTATGTTGAAAAAGATGTTCTTACACTAACTCTAACACGAACGGGAACGCATAGTGATTTGCTTTAGGTAGTTATGCTATGGGATAAATTTATTTATTGCATTTCCATTATAGAATGAAGTCGTGCAGAGCACGATTTAATAGGTATAATAAAAAGCAGAGCAGAAGGTTTTTACGCTGGCTACTCTGCTTTTTATTGTGTTTTTGTGTAAAATATATAGTCAAGTGCTCTTTGTATGCCTGTAATCCAGTCCATTCTTACACCTCAATATTACTGAATTATTGAGTATGATACAGTTCATTTACTGATATTTTGATTGGTATAGTGTTATGGTAAAATGATTTTTATTATACCTAATACACATTTAGCTTTCTTACTATTCAAAACATGACTCCGTGAAATACGGAGTCATCATCTTAAGCACAAAGAAATGATGACAACCAATAATGAATAGTGTGGCCTATTAGCTAAATACAAAACATACTATATAATTTAAATAAGTAAAATATAAAGTATACTTTATATTTTTATTGACAAAAATATAAAACAAACCATATAATAATTAAGAGGTGATACTTTTGTCAATAACGAACATGGAAAATATTTCAAGAGTTTTAGCAGCTTTTAACCCTTGGTGGCGTACAGGTAGTCTTCGTCCGGAATTCCGGAAAACATATAGACGTTTTGCCTATTATGAAGCTCTTAACCATCTGGAACACAGGGATATAAGGAGAGCTGTAATTTTAACAGGAACGAGACGGGTAGGAAAAACAACAATACAATACCAAATAATTGAAAACCTATTAGAGAAAAGTATTAATCCAAAAAAAATTCTATTTGTATCATTAGACCATCCTTTGTTAAAATTATGTAATATACATGATATTTTAAGCTGTTACAGGGAAAATATCTATGGCGAAGAAGATGCATATTATTTTTTTGATGAAGTTCAGTATGCCCAAGACTGGGATGTTTGGATTAAAACAATTTATGATACTATGCCACTAGCGAAAGTAGTTGCGACTGGTTCCGCAAGTCCCGTTTTAGCTAAAAAGTCAAGTGAAAGTGGAGCCGGCCGTTGGACAGTAATACAAGTTCCTACACTATCCTTTTACGAATACTGCGAAATATTGAATATACCTGACCGTCCAATACTTCAATCCTACGAGCGTCCATCTGGTCTTGTAAAATATAAAAAAAGAGAATGGAATGATTTATTTTCAAGACTATCACCCTTGCATAAGCATTTCAACCGTTATTTGCAGGTGGGAGGTTTTCCGGAGCTTGCTTTATCAAAAGATGATTACATGGCGCAAATTATTATGAGAGAGGACGTTGTGGACAAAGTTTTGAAAAGAGACATACCCTCCCTTTTTAACATACGAAACTCAACCGAGCTTGAAAGAATTTTTTTATACCTTTGTTTTAGCTCGTCAAATATTATTGCTGAAAGTGCCATTGCAAAAGAGCTTGAAGGTGTTAGCCTACAAACTGTAAGAGATTATATTCAATATATTGAGAGTGCAAACTTAATTTATCGAAGCTACCCCGTTGATATGTGTGGGAAAAAAGTGTTAAAAGGAAAAGCAAAAATTTATATAGCAGACGCGGCAATACGAAATGCAGTTCTTATGCAGGATGATATTCTTATAGACCCTGAGGAAATGGGAATTATGGCTGAAACAGCAGTGTATAAGCACATAGCTGCGTTTTATTATCAGAATACGACTCGAATTGGGTACTACAGGGA
>CAYTKY010000139.1:0-3058 GCA_964438435.1 uncultured Coxiellaceae bacterium
ATCCTTGCCTATCTGAATAACCCGATGAAGCAAAAGGCATACCGCCCATAAAGGTTGAGAGAGGAACATTTCGTCTTGTTATATTCCTTAAATCATCATCTATAACGTGATAAGGTGATATTGCTTTGTAGCCTTCTTTTTGCAGACTGGTTAAGAGCCTTACTTTACAGCGTAGTGTAGCAATGGTGCTTTCGATTGTTCGACATATCTTTTCAAGCAACACCTCATCTCTTGCAACAGGCATAATGAAGTTGCACATATATCCAACTGTTTCACCGTTTATATCAATCTGCTGCATAAGTCTTTCAGCATCATCGGCGGCTTTTTCAGCTCTTTGACGTTCCAATGCGTCCCTTGTGCTTTCGGCTATTCCTCTGTATTGTGAAATACTTCGAGATAAATACTCAATTAATGCACCATTGTCGCAAGGCTCGAATATTTGGCACGTTACCGCCCTTGAAAGGTTGGAGATTTTAGAAAGCCAACCAGCGTCTATGGTTTGTGGGTACTTAACAATAGCATAAATCTTTGCTATGTTTTCCCCTATGAAAAACTTGTTCCTAAAAAACTCTAAACCGCCAAGAGGTGTGATAGTGTTTAGCAAAGGATTGTTAATCTGAATTTTAGCACCAGTATTTTGTTTCTTCATTCTAAATACCACCTCCCTTGAGCGTCTTTATAATAGGCATTGTAGGGGATACCTCACCGTCCTCCATATGTGCATAGTTTGGATTGGCGAATAGGTTTAGTAAGCGAATAATCGTTTCTTGTCCGCAAAGTTCAGCTACAATCTCACAACTTGAAAACTTGTTTTCAAGCTCATTAGCACGTCTTGAAAGCTCCTTTTCACCGTCCTCGTTAGCTGTTTCCCATATAATCAAGTAGAATTGTCTTTCAACAACTTCACCAGTTAGTGCAAATGCACTCACTTCTCTTATCTCGTTTAATATGAGTTCCTTGCGAATAGGGTCTGTAACGTCCTGCAAGAGTGCTGTTATCCAAGAGGTCAAGCCGGATATATCAACCGGGCGGCTGATTGAGAAAAACTTGAAGCTCTTTTTCTCTGATGAAAACTCCGCTGCAAAGTTTCTGATTTTCTTCTCCTTTTCACGAGGGGAGAGTAATTCAAGTGATATAGGGTTAATCTTTAGAAATGCAAAGATGTAGCCGTCCTTTGTATAAAGCGTAGAGCCTTTAACGTCTTTAACATTAATAAACTCATTGGCTGTCTGCATACGCTGTTTTTGCTCCAACTCTTGCTTTGTTGGTTTATTCTTAAACAACCTCAATACTCATCACCCCATTCATCTAAAAACTTATATTTGAATTTACGTTGTGTTCTCAAAAACCTATACATAAACCGTATTTGGTCTACAATAGACTGATTGCTTTGGTCTTTAGAAAGTGCCATAACAGAAGTAGCAACAGTTATTAAGACAATCAAAACACAAAGTGCAGTATTGCCTGTTACGGTATTTAATGCTATTGCTATCGTTCCGCTTATTGCCGTTGTTATCGCTGTACATAACAGCTCCTTTATTCCATATCCGTCAAAGAACTCGAATCTGGTTTTGATGTTGACAGGAATGTAAAGGCTGTCATTGAATGATGTTCGTTCCAAAATTTCACCCCTCCCTATGAAAAGTAATACAAGACAATATTTTTAATCACAAAAGCAAGCTCCGCAAGAACATAGAAAAACAGAACATTCCTTAATCTCTTACGGTATTGCGGTGTTTCTTCTTCAGCAGTTATCATTCTGAAAAAGCAAAAGGCTACTCTGAAAACAACACCGACTCTTATAAGAATAATAAGTGCAACTGAAATCTCGTTAATTAAGTCCATAATTCAATCCACCTCATTTCTTAGTAAGAGCCGATTTAGCCATTTGATAAATCCTTGATGTATGGTAGACCGTGTTTGCCATTCCTCCACCACCGCTTGACTGTATAATAAATTCCTGAATAAACTTAGGCGTTTTCATTGCTACGAATACAACGGCTATGGCATAGATGATGTTTCCCAAAATCATAAGAGTAAGTGATAGCTTAACAAGGGCTACTTGTATCAACACTGTTGCGGCATTTTGAAAAAACTTTTTCATATATGGTTGAAATATGCCTTGTGTGCTGTCGAGCAGTCCTGTGCAAGCTATGGGTATTCCGGCTCGCATTATAAGCATTTCAATACCTCTCATCATAAATTGCAAGAATAGTATGCAATAGCAAATTACTAAAACCAGTCCGGCAATGGCTTGAAAAATGCTGTTTGATATGAAGTTCACAATCACATCTACAAGTGTCTGCTGTACAGTTAAAGCATTTATCTCTGCTATAGTTAAGTCCATCATTCCGACTACAACCTCTATCAAAGTGTCGTATAGAATAGGGAAGCAGACAGCTATAACAAGTGCCTTTGTGAAGTTTACCAAAAGATTAAGAGGGTCGTTATCAGGGTCACCCTCTTGCCAACCAACATATATCTCAAAGCCTTTTTTCAGGAATTTCAAAACAATTAAGGATACCCCAAACCTAAAAAACAGATTGAACAAGCCTGTTGCGTTAATGCTGTGCTGAAAGGTTAGCGAAGTTGCCATATAACGCTCTGCATAAAAAGCCATAGGTACAATATCTTTTAACATTGCATCAACAATAAACTGACTGCCCATAATAATTGATATAATCAGTCCGATAAGTATTAGTTCCAATACACCACCTTCTTTCTTTTAGAGAGAATATTCGCCGGACGATTAAGCTGTCCGGCTTAACTTCATTCTCCGTTTTAGTTTTATTGGTAGTAAGCAACC
The DNA here is from genome assembly GCA_964438435.1 of uncultured Coxiellaceae bacterium. GTDB lineage: Bacteria > Pseudomonadota > Gammaproteobacteria > DSM-16500 > DSM-16500 > Aquicella. The sequence continues at coordinate 2,807 of CAYTKY010000139.1, forward strand.
AATACCTTGATAATGATTGAAGCTGTAACAACGCCAATACAGGATATTACAGCGGTTGTAATACGAGTGTTCCATTTTTTGTGGTCCATTTCATCGCACATAGCCTTGCGGATAAAGTAGTAGATTACAGCGACAACTGTAACAGCCGGGGCAATAACAAGCAACCAAGTTGTAGCATCATCAACGAGTTTTTCTGTGCCTGTCGCAAGCTTTGAGCCTCCAATACCACTGGCGTAAGCCGGGAGGCTTTGT
>CAYTKY010000140.1:0-2981 GCA_964438435.1 uncultured Coxiellaceae bacterium
AATTAATGTTCGCTTGTAGACAGGAATCGTTGTTCGTTTCGACAGGAATACACATCTGCAACGGTACCTGCGGAAAATGTAAAAAATCCAGAAGTGACGATCTATCGGGCTACTGTATTGGGTACGCTTATTACGGCGGTGATTTATATTTTGAGTACAGTTGCTATCATGGGTATGTTTTCTCCTGACCTTTTAGCAAATAATCCTGCGCCATTTGCAGCGGCTGGAAAAATAATTTTTGGTGGTTTAACGAATCAGATTTTTGCGCTTGCTGCTATTATTGCGTGTTTTTGTACGATCACAGGTTTTTTATTTATTACTAGCCAAGCTGCTATGGCCACAGCTAGAGATGGTTTGTTACCTAACTTCCTATCAAAACTGTCGAGGCATGGAACTCCTTACTGGGCAATTATTGTTTCGTCGCTCATTATGACTCTTTTACTTGGTATGAATTATTCCAAACTGTTAACTTCCCAATTTACATTACTTGTGACGCTATCCAATCTATGCGTATTGGTGCCATATCTCTATACCACTATTGCTGCGATGATGGCTTTCCAAAAATCACGGCAATCAGGTGATGGGAGGAAATTTACAAGCTATATGGCGATGGCGGTGCTTGCATGTATCTATGTTCTGTTTGCCATTATAGGTTCAGGGCAAGAGGTTATTTTCTATGGCATCGTCTTACTCTTTATCCTGGCGCCATTTTATTCGTTTATGGCTGTTAATCATAAGCAGTCAACTAGGTAGGTATCGTTGCCCTTTGTTTTGTCTTAATTATTGACTTTTTAGCTGATTACTGTATAATATATTTACAGTAACATAATAATTAATAAGAAAAAAGACATAAAACAGAGAGCAATCCGATGGATAATCGTAAAAATCTACAAGATCAAGCCGTTTTGCGTCGCGCAACAATGGATGATTTCGATGATATTTACGCGATCTGGATGCAAGACCATATCATCCCATTTATGACCTTTGAGAGATTGCCGAAAGAGCAATTTAAACCAATTTTTGACACCCTCATGAAATATAGTGAAGTGTATGTGATCGAAGATAACGGTCATGTGGTGGCGACAAGGCGAATAATACCTAGCAGTGGGGAGCATGCACATTCTGTTGAGCTTGCTTCTTTTGGTGTCGATAAAGATCATCTTGGAAAAGGTTATGGGATATGCTTCTATGAATTTTTAATAGATAAGATTAGGAAAGAAAAACCAGAAGTGAAGCGTATTGAAATTGGCCAAGAAACAGATAATGAAATTGCACTTAACCTAGCTAAAAAAATGGGATTTGAAGCTGAAGTCATTCTTCCTGATTGGATACGAAGAAAGACTGGCCCAGAAAAGTATACGAGTAAGTGGAACATGGGTGCGCGCTTCATGGCATTTATGCTTGATCCAAAGTTCGCGGAACAATCTATTGCAAACGTGAAAAAATATTCTCCAAAAATGCCTGCAAGCACGTCAGACCAAAGCCTCATGAGCAATATTAAGATTGAAATGGATCAAGAGAATAAGAAAGCCATTTGTTACTACAAAGATAAAAAACTAAGCGTTTGTCATTTTGCACAAGGCGTACGACGATTCGGGCATATTCAATTCTGGGAAATTAAATTAGAGCCCGATTGTGATTTGCCAGCAATGGAAGCCTGTTTGCGTAAATTAGCAAGTGACGCAGCACAGCAATGCAAAAAAATAGAAATTTTTATTGCGGATAAAGAATCAGCGCAGTTGGTGGAAGCGTTGGGGTTTCATTGTCGCGGTAAAAAAACTGGATCATGCAAAATTAGTGATAATTATTACGACGAAATTGGCGTTGAATTGAGTTTCTTTAATATACAAGATGCTAAAGAGTTACTTAAAATATCGGTCACTGATGAGTATCAGGCTTTGCGTGTGGCATCAGTGCTTAGTAAATGCCAAGAAGATATTAGTAGCGCGCTTTCTGAAAAGAAAATTGACCAGTATGCAGCTTTATATTTAGAAAATATGGCATTTCAGATGATTCGTGAAGGACTAGGTGAGTTAGCAATTCATCGGTATGGTCAAAAAGATCAAGATCCTCAACCTTGGCAAGCATTAATCAATGAACTTCATGGTGTGCTTAAGGAAGATTTTTGTCACCTAGATAAATTGACTACCAAGTCATGTGTAAATCAAGTGAATCAGGAGCCTATATCGAGGAATGATTTTCAAAAAAAGTAAGAATCCCACCTATATCCGACGACTGGCCACACTAGTTCCACAATTTATTTTTTAAAAATTTCCAGAAAATGCTTCGACTTATGCAGGACAGCTCTTATTGCTTTGCGCTGTGCTTTGACTTCTTTTGTGCATTCCCCGTGTGTAATGGCATTTTGATTCCCACATTTAGCACCACTGCCACGAGCACCACCGTGCATGCGACAACGGGTTTTGCCTTTAACAGCGGGCGAGCGACACGGATTTCCATTGTTGCGCTTGGATTTGGCACCACAGCGTGGAGCGTTATCAAAAGCATAACATTTTTTCTCGGTGCAAGGGGTCGTTTTCATTTTTTCAAGTCGCATGTTCGATCACCCCCATGGATGCTGCCAACAACCGCTTGGCCACCCTGGTGCACATCAACCCGTTCAACAATGATTTTTTGGCCACCGTCTCCTTGAAGGCGAGCCAGCAGGGTAGCCTGTTGGACAAAGCAGTTTGCTAGTTTGATTGCTGTATTTGAGAAATAACGTTCATTTTCCATGCGAGTGGAACCAACAGCATGAGCCATCGACATTTGTTGCATTCGATGAATAGAGATCATTTGCGCTGCCAACATTTGTTGAAGGCTACCCGCCACATTAAGCGCATGTAATGCCTGCTCACTTTTCTTAATTTCTTCATCCATATCAAAATCTTCACGTTCCACATTAGTGCAAGCGAGGGCATTAAGGCGTGGCGTGTTCAAGGGGTTGATGCAACAAGAGAGCTAAATCTATCAATTGGTGA
>CAYTKY010000141.1:0-2818 GCA_964438435.1 uncultured Coxiellaceae bacterium
ACTGCAACTAAACATGAAACAGCAATCCAAGCCCACATGCCTTTACCTTTTTCTTGTACCCATTCACGAATGTAGTCTTGTTGTAACCAGTTATGAATAAGTTCTCGCTGTGATTCAATTGCTGGCTTAAATATATAACGGAAAGGCAATTTTTCTTTCATTGAATAACCCTAAAAAACAGATAAAAATTTATTTCATTCTTAATAACGCTGTGCGTAGCAAGCTAGCCCAGCCTAACATCAATATCACACCACCAATCGGCGTGAAATGAAGTAATTCCAAAACACCAGTTAGCGATGCAAAATAAATACTAAAACTGAATAACAAAATACCTGCAATAAAAACATAAGCTGATCTAATGAGCCATGATTTCATCCGTTGATTTGCTTGCAATGGAATAATCAGTCCAATAATAGTGATGACAATGGCATAAAGTTGATGATATCTAACAGCAACCGATATGCTATGACGCGCGTTGCCAGCCAATGTAAGAGAGAGTGAATGATCAATATAGGCTGCCATTAGAACCGACAACAATCCTAAAATTGCACCTAATATTAAAATTTTATTCATTTGTTATTTTTTCATTGGAGATAACAGACAATTTTTCTTTCAACTCCCTTCGGCGAAGTTCCTTATAACGATCCGATTCCTGAAATTCTTTACAGTAATCAATCATATCACGTATCTGCGCATCCTTTTCTTTATCGAATATTTCAGGACATTTATTTTTTAATTCGAGTAATTTTTTCATGTCACCTTGTCGCATAGCATGGTGCTTTTCATAGTACAACGCGATAGCATCATTAACTGGCATATCATCTAATGAACTCATATCAATTCCTTCAGAAACAATTTTCTCATTCAAAGCTCTAATACCTTTTTTAATTTATCCAAAGCAATTTTTTGCTTTTCAGTATCCATTTTTTCTATATTCAAACTTTTCCATTTGAGACCTGGTAACTGATCTATTCCAGAAATAGGAATGAGTTTCCAGTCAGGATTGCTGGCTTTAATTGACAATAAAAATTTCCGTTCATTTACTGTTAGTGATTTTAATATTAATTCAATTAATTCGTATCGTACTTCAACTAATTTTTCGTAAGAAACTTTTTCAGTAGTCATCCCGATAAAAGATTCCTCATAAATTTTTCTTGTATTCTGCAAGTTCGGTTTTGGATTTAATAACTCATGTATAGGTCTGGAATTACTCGCGAGATAAATAACAAAAGCTTGCCGGATTGAATCAGTCAGACCTTCATTTTCTAATAAAATTTTAATATCAAACAAATCACGTGGATGCTGCCGAGCAAGTGTAGCGCAAATTTTACCGCCATATAAATCAGCAAATGAAAGCGTTTTTATTGTGAAATAAGATAAAAATTCGTTTTGGGCAAATTGACATAGCTCTCTTGTTTCGCAATCAAAAACAGCGCCTCTTAATACGAAATTAGGTTCTATGATAATTTTTGTTGTGTTATTCGATATTATCAATTTTGATAATTGTCTAGGTTCTTTTGTAAATGTTTCTTCAACTTGATATTTATTATTCCCTATTTCTTTTATATTCTGAGCCAATGTATTTAAAGCAACGCTGATATTTTTTAAGAATTTTTCTCGTGGTTCAATGGGTAAATAAGTCAAATCACTATCCACGCTTAATCTTGGCATATTGCGAAAAAATAAATTAATAGCCGTACCACCTTTTAAAGCAAAACAATCCTGTTTATTAATAACTGGTAATACCTGTAATAAAAGTTCAACCTGTTTTAAATACCCGCGTGAATACCCCACTTACTCCTCCACTATTTTTGGCAAAGATAATTGATATTTCGGATAATAATCTCCGCCCTCGCCTATTACTCTGTTCCCATGCCCCAAACTCACCCTACTTAAATCAACTTTAGACAACCACGGATGCTGAAACTTATCCCCCAAATACAAAAATAAGCGTTTCACTTTTATTGATTTACATTTTTCTAATAAACTCTGGACAAGATTAGGTCGAAGCTGGGTTAAAGTCTCTATCAGCTTAGATGCCTCTTCAAAAGATTGTTTGTTGGGAACCAAATATAATATTTCTAAGGCAGCACGCTCCGGACTTGAAAGATAAACATCTACACCATCTATTGCCCTGTTTATCACTCCTAAATGGGCATCATCTTCTTGAAACAGTGATACTTGATATATATTGAATTCAGTATCCCAAGCTTTCGCCTTACGGAACCACAATGGTACTTTAACCATAGAACTATGAAAAAGAGAAACACGTTTTATCCCCTGCATAGGTATAAAATGCGCTTGTCCTAATAATTCTAGTGCCGTTTTTGCACCTACATGTAATGGTAAATGCAGCTGGTTCTGCACCGCCGATAACGCTCCCACCCAGCTAACTTTATCGCCATATTTCTTATAAGCCTCATTCCCTACCCTCTCCAACCAGCGAGATTGCACATACCACCAAGCGAGTTTAGATGACACTCCATGCTCTTTTAGCCAGCCTAGCGTTAGTACCAGACCTTGGGGCATCTGCGTTATTACTTCGTTTAATTTACTTCTTTCAAATCTAGTCATACTAGAATTATAGTATATATTATAAAGTATCTCAAATACATAGTTTGTATAGTAACTTTAAAATCTAGTTATACTAGATTTTCAGAATAAAATATAAACAATATTATTTGTAATAAGTATGAAAAATGGCACTACGTATTTTAATCACAATTAATGCTTTTTATTGAGTTTGTTTCTTAACCTCTTATCTTCTTCCTATTTCGCTATTTTCAAATTTTTGAACGGATTTCGGCTAAGGAAATAC
>CAYTKY010000142.1:0-2761 GCA_964438435.1 uncultured Coxiellaceae bacterium
TAGTCAGTAAAGACCACTTCATTGTAGCGTCTTTCCGATTCACATTCTGCTCCCCGCTCCCTGGGAACGGACGGCGCTGATCTCGACTTTCTTGGGGTTGACGGTGGGCATAACTTTTACTAGAGGATAATGCTCTTTCTTCCAAATGACAAACCTCCTGATTAAGGGGGTTGTTTTTATCAGTTATCAGATTTTAGGTAAAGCATTTACCAAAGAGCCGCTGGTTAAAATCTAAGTTTTAAAGGTGACTTTTGATATCTATTTTTGGTTTCCAACTAATCTGATATCTGATTTAACCCAATCTTTAAAGAGCAGTGAGGAGTCAACAGTTATAAATTCAAGATTAAGGAGTCGAAAATTGAGCCAATTTTGTCGGCGCCGGAAAAGCTCATTTAGAACGGCTAACTGATATCTATAATGTCTCCTTGTGGGGTAGAAAGAGTAGGGAACTCAAGAAGCTTCGTTGATACCTAAAAATCCGCTTGTTTTTCTAAACAATAATTATTTTTAATGCGCACTTAGGCTTTAATACAATCCATTAAAATGCCGGGTGGATAGTTTAGGAAATCCTGCCAATAGTTCTCTTCATAACCTTGGGTTGCTCGGGGATCAGGAGACAATTCGGACTGATAGATGGCAAAATCCTTAAAGCCCGCTTTTTGAAAGGCTTCTTCGTAGGCTGAAATGGGTAGATAATAATTCTCCACTTCGAGGATGGCATCTTGGAGATAGGCTTTCCATAAAATAGATGCTCCTTCATAGACATTATCCTCTAAAATAATATCAAAGCCATATTTTCGATAATTAGGAAGAGATTTAAAACTGTAGAGGTTTGGATTTGTAGTATAGGTCACAAAACGTCCTCCTGGACGTAACCAAGACGCAATTCCTTTACACATTAATTCTAATTCTGAACGATTGTGAGCATAGACTAATAACCAGGCAGAAACGGCGAGGTCAACCTGCTGTTTTTGAGGATGAGGGGTACGAGCATCTACAATGAGATAATCAATGCCCAAGGGGTTTTGAAATTCTTGATTACGGGCTAAATCGATCATACGTTCAGAAATATCAAATCCGACCACTGTTTTTGCCCCAGACTGGCGAAGTAAACGGGTAAAATATCCTTCTCCACAAGCCATGTCAACCACGTTTTTATCAGTTAGGTCTCCGATTTGCTTCATCAAAGAATAGGCTTCAATATACCACCTCCATGGATATTGTTTTGATTCTTGATACTGTTCCGCAATGCTACCTTGATTGTAATCAATAGTCATAGTAACCTCCAAACTTTAACTAAGAAATAAATAAAGGAGTTAATACCTTCGAGAAGAATTTATTATCTTCCTGCTATAGCAGGTAAATCGGTTTAAATTAAGACTATTATTCGAAGTTTCTTGATTCTCACACCCCCAGTAAGTGCTTATGATCTATCACCCTGACGACTGCGTGGGTCTTCTAGTTTAGCAAATTGCGATTGCCAATACTGTTCGTTGATAGCTGGGGGCAGGGGTTGCCGAGTTTTCGGTTTGGCTGAGTCCAGAATGCAATCAAAACCTTTAGCCATGGGAACCTTTGGGGGTATATTGACTGGGTGATTCCCTAGCATATTACCAGCTTTTTTTCTTGCGGTTACCCTGATCTGAAAGAGAAGTGGTTCCAGTGCCAGTTTTAGTCCCCTTGCTGGGTAAAGAGGGTAGCGAACCAAGAGCAAGTCACCTGACTGACGGACATATTTTCAAGAACGCTTCTGAGTACTTACGTTGAAAGGCAAATGTAGCAACACTTTCAGAGTCTGTGTTAGCCATGGGCGCCATTTTTTCAAAACCTAGTCACAGTCAGGGATTGAGCCACTTGTGTCCGTCACTGAGATTTTACCCTTCTCCGGCGCCGGGAATTTCACTAGGGGATAACGCTCTTTCTGCGAAAATAATAAACCCCTTGGGTAAGGGGGCTAAATTCTAATGGAAACATCTAGGATTGGTTAGTTAAGCGCAACCTTCAACCCATTCTACTTCTGGAAATTTACCTACTCGCCATCGGGTTACTTTTTTACCGTCAGTTTCAAAAACAATGGCGTAATTTTTATCTTCTCGATCTTTAGGCAAAAAGACTAAATATCGACCGTTTTTTAGATATTTATGAGGTTTTACTTGAATTTGTTTAGGATACAAAGCCTTAATCTTTGTTTCACTGTCCCCAATTTTAGCTCCGCTCAAAGTTGTTACCCTCGGATTATTAATATCAATCCTAGAAATACGTTCATCAGTAACCATAAAGCTTACGTCTTTTAACGATTTAGCTTTATAATACAAGCAGGAAGGTTCGCCCCCGCTCGTAACTTGTATTAATTCTGTCTTAGCAATACGTCTCGCCTCTTGGATCGTCATGCCAATTTTAATCGGCGCTATACCTCTAATTCCCACCGAAGAGGCTTCAGTAAGTGTTTGAGCTTTAGTCTTTGAAACTAAAGTAGGGGAAGAGATAAAAATTACCGTCAATAGAGCAGCAAACAGTTTATCTAAATTGATAATTTTGGATTGAGTTTTTTGATTAGTCATCTTCTTGAGTTTGCGCAAGATAAATGTCAGAAAAGTTTGTAACTAATTAAATTGTAAACTTTTTTTCTTTCTTACCGCTATGGCAAGAGAAAGAATGCAGAGTGCGGATTAATTAACTGTCGATTAAATGCCGGAGGTTAAAGACCGCCTTCGTCCACCAAAGACATCACATCTTTGAATTCTCCTGACTTGTTAAAACG
>CAYTKY010000143.1:0-2648 GCA_964438435.1 uncultured Coxiellaceae bacterium
CCAGCCGCACGCCGTGACCGCGGCCTTTGGCAACAGCTACGTCTACGACGCCAACAGGAACCAGACCAGCCGGACGATCGGTGGCGTGACCTACACCTTCACCTACGACTACGAAAATCGCATCACGGCTATCAGCGGGGGCAGCGTCAACGCCAGTTTCGTCTACGATGCAAATGGCAACCGCGTCAAGGGGACGGTCAACGGCGTGACGACCGTCTACATCACCGGCGTCTACGAGTACCAGGCTGGCGCTACGACACTCTACTACGAGGGCGCCGCTATGCGCCGGACAGGATACGCCGCCGATAACGGGGTTTTCTACCTGCTCAGCGACCACCTGAAGTCGAGCAGCGTGATCGTCAGCCAGAATGGGACGGTGAACAGCCGCAACCACTTCTATCCTTTCGGCGGCAATCGGAGCGGGGCGGCGTTCAGTGCGTTGACGACGAAGCGATTTACGGGACAATATCACGAATCGAGCCTGCCCGGCGGCGAAGGGTTGAGCTACTATAATGCTAGGTGGTATGACGCACAGCTTGGGCGTTTCCTCAGTGCGGACAATATTGTCTCGAATTTCGCAAATCCTAAGGCGCTCAACAGATTCGCGTATGTATTGAGTAATCCTCTTCGGTATCGCGATCCCTCTGGTCACGTTCAAGTATGTGTAGACGGTGACGAGGGTGGGCGTTGTGGGCGCGGCAGTAATGAAGTTGAGATATGGCAACTTATTGCAACGAGAGGGCGGCACCCGTGGTTTGCCGACGCGTATGCTTCTATTTATGTGGCAAATCATGCAACGTTGCGTGGGGATCAGTTTGCTGAAGGCTATCAGATTGCCGCAGAGACGGCTTTACAGCAGGCAAGAAACTTCTTACCACAAAGTGATTGGAGACCGAACCTGCTCATTGCAGTTGATCCTGGATCAACCTATCATCTGAGCTCCGCTGTAACAAGTGGTGGTGCGAAAGTCTTGGGAATGTGGGCTGCGAAGTATGCGAAACTTCAGCTATCACAATCAAGCCCTCTGGCGCAAGTTCCCAATCCCTGGGGCATCAATGGTAAACCGGATCACCAAGCAGCTGTCAAAAGAGCTTATGATAAGGCGATATGGGAGTTTGAGGGTCGGGATGTTTATATTGAACAGAGCAAAAGCATCAAGGATGCCCTTGGGTTGGATAGAAGGCCAGACGTTATAGTCAGAGACAGCCAAACTCAACAAGTCTCAAAAGTATATGAAGCTGCCCGTGTTGATGAGTTCGGTAACTTCGTCTCGCGAGAACAACAGAAGATGTTTGAGTATTGGGAGATTGGGCTACCTTACTATTTCGAGCCGGTGAGGTGAGGTATGAATGAATTTTGTTTTTTTGGAGGCTGGCCTGATGCCCTAGAAATAGTAGAATATCTGTTCCGCCTGGAGCGATTCAGGTTTGTTCTTGATCAATGGTATTCAAAGCCGCAGCCTCAATTTCTGGAGAGATTGACATCTGAATCGGAATCAATATTGCGACAGAGGAAACGCGTTTTTATATGGTCGGAAGTCTATTCGCCATTTCGTATTGACTATAGCAAGCCAGGAGCACAAGGCCTCTCCATGATAAATCCGGTCGGAAGTGGACCGATGCTAGATATCAAGCTGCCAGATTATGTTGTGAGAGATGAAATGATGTTTCTTGGTATGGGAAATCTTTCGTATCAAACTCGGTATGAAGACCCAATCACAGGGGAGTTGTATGATCCACCTACTGCACTAATCCGAGATTACCGGCAAATCCGGGCGTCTATCCGGAAAAATATGGAACGTCGCTTTGTCGCATATGAAGCGCCAACTTCTCATGGTTGGAAATGGAAGGTGGAGTCGATCTGGATCACAAAGCAGGGGATCAGTTCGTTGGAGGTGAATGAAGCCGCGATCTGGACTCTAGGGCAATCGTGGAGAAACGAGCAATTGAAGATCACCTCGGACGAAGCGATGTTAATGGTCGCTCAAGACGAAGAAACTTGATTTGTGACTGACCGAGTCAGGATACGCACTGGAGATCACTCGGTTGGTTAGCCTGCCCAAAAGTGGCGTGTGTTGAGCGGGGTCAGCAATTTGTTCTGCATAGAGAGTGCGTACAACGCCGCGGATCAGAAGAGCAGCTTGACCTATCCGGGCGGTGCGGCTGGACAGCCTGGCGAAGTGGTCAGTTACGGCTACGACGCGGTGGGACAGTTGGTCAGCGTCTCCGGGCTGGGCGGCGCCCAATACATGAGCAGCGCCACCTACGACGCGCAGGGGCGGATGACGCAGATGGTGAACGAAGCCGGCAACGGCGCCAACGGCCTCACTCGCCAATGGGTCTATGACCCCGCCACCCTGCGGCTGAGCACGATCCGCGCCGGTGTAGCCGGCCTGTTCGAGAATCTGCAAGCCCTGAGCTACACCTATGACGCGGCGGGCAACGTCACAAGCGTGACCGATGCCACGAACGGCGGGCAGGTGCAGAGCTTCGGCTACGACTGGCTGGATCGACTCACCTCGGCCGCTACCAACGGCGTGGGCGTTGGGCAGTACAGCCACACCTACCAGTACAACGCCATCGGCAACATTACCAGCTACAACGGCAATGCGTACACCTACGGCAGCCAGCCGCACGCCGTGACCGCGG
>CAYTKY010000144.1:0-2647 GCA_964438435.1 uncultured Coxiellaceae bacterium
AGCACTACCAGAAACAGACAAGAATTCAGGCATCAAATTAGCCATTGTTGGCCGTCCAAACGTCGGTAAATCAACCCTGACTAATCGCATGCTAGGCGAAGAACGTGTGATTGTGCATGATTCGCCAGGAACCACTCGCGATAGTATTTTTGTTCCACTAGAACGTTTTGGTAAACATTACACACTGATCGATACAGCCGGTGTACGCAAACGTAATAAAGTGAGAACATCTGAAGTACCTGAAAAATTTTCTGTTGTTAAAACATTGCAATCCATTGAAGAAGCACATGTCATTTTATATGTCGTTGATGCACGCATGGGCGTATCTGAGCAAGATTTGAAGTTACTAGGCTTTATTTTGGAATGCGGCAAAGGTTTGGTGATTGCCATTAATAAATGGGATGGGATGACCGAAGAAGCCCGTGAACATGCAAAAGCGACCATTGATCGACATCTGGATTTCGTACGCTTTGCTCGCGTGCATTATATTTCTGCCTTACATGGTTCTGGTGTGGGTAATTTATTTGATTCGATTGATGAAGCCCATGCCTCTGCTACTAAAATCTTATCGACCTCACAACTCACTCGTTTATTGCAACAAGCACTCGTCACGCATTCCCCTCCGCTGGTGCAAGGACGTCGCGTCAAACTCCGCTACGCACATCCAGGCGGGCACAATCCACCCCTGATTATTATTCATGGCAACCAAGTGCATGCTTTACCTGAAAGTTACAGACGTTTTTTAGCGCATTTTTTTCAGAAAAAATTAAAATTGATTGGTACACCTGTTCAAATTGAATTTAAATCAAGTGAAAATCCATTCAAAGCATCGCGAAAAAAATAGCTTATTGATATGTCACTTCTTTATTTTATTAATCTCGAAAATTAATAAATTGCAGCGGAATGGCCACTTTGGCTTCGCGTAACATGGCAATCACTGATTGCAAATCGTCGCGTTTTTTTCCCGTCACTCGCACTTGCTCACCTTGAATAGCTGCTTGTACTTTTAATTGCGCATCTTTAATCAGCTTCACGATTTTTTTTGCATTGTCCGCATCAATACCCTGCTTAACTTCAATCAATTGTTTTGCTTCATTGAGATTCGTGGTGATTTCTTTATATTGAAATGAACGAATATCCACATTTCGTTTCGCTAATTTATTACGCAGAATTTCATCCACTTGTTTCAATTGAAAATCAGTCGGTGCCGTGATCGTAATTTTATCTTTCGCTAATTCTAAACGCGCATTCGTGTCTTTAAAATCAAATCGGGTCGATACTTCGCGATTCGCTTGATCCACCGCATTGGTAATTTCATGTTGATCAATATTTGAGACGATATCAAACGAAGGCATAACTCAATCTCCTAAATGAATGAAAATGAAGCTGTAATTTAACACGAATGATGATTTTTTGGAAAACCTTGACAGGTCCGTAGCGGATTACTACGATGCGGACTTTACATGATAAAAATCTGAATGAGAAACCGCATGTCGTTAGAATCCATACGTTCACTGGTTCAAGATGATCTCGCATCCACAGATCGTTGTATTATTTCGCATTTAGAATCGAATATTCCACTCATCAAGCAATTAATAGAATATGTATTAACGTGTGGTGGAAAGCGTATTCGACCCTTGGTTTTATTATTAACAGCACGAGCCCTATCTCAGCATCTTCATCAAAAACACCTTGATTTAGCGGCTGTCGTTGAGCTCATTCATACCGCCACTTTATTGCATGACGACGTCGTTGATCATTCAACGTTAAGACGCGGACACAAAACAGCTAATGCCGTATGGGGAAATAATACGAGTGTATTAGTCGGTGATTTCCTTTATTCACGTGCCTTTCAAATTATTGTTGATTTAAAACATGCGACTATTTTAGATATTTTTGCGAAAGCAACTCACTATATTGCAGAAGGTGAAATATTGCAGTTAGTGAATTGTCATAATCCTGATACAACGGAAGCTTTTTATTTCGATATTATTCAGCGAAAAACAGCTAAATTATTTGCTGTTGCCGCAGAATTAGGGGCGACACTCGCCACTGAACGGGAACAAGATATTGTGGCTTTACGTCATTATGGCGAGCATTTAGGACTGGCTTATCAACTAATCGATGATGCCCTTGATTATAGTCAATCGGCAGAACAAACCGGTAAAGCTGTTGGCCAAGATATTGGTGATGGCAAAACAACATTGCCTTTAATTCATGCCATGCGTCAAAGTAAAGGCGCTGACCTTAAATTGTTACAAAAAGCGATTAAAACAGGCTCTCGTCGCCATCTCGATGATATTCTTGGCATCATTGAATCAACCGATGCAATCCAGTACACTGCTGCCACAGCTAAACGTCATGCTCAACAAGCAAAAGAAGCGCTATTTCACTTAACGGCTTCCCCCTATCGCATCGCGTTAGAAGATTTAAGTGATTTTGTTGTTGACAGAACTTATTAAGCAGTTAATCTGCTCACCATTCGGGGTGTAGCTCAGCCTGGTAGAGCGCTGCCTTCGGGAGGCAGAAGTCGCAGGTTCAACTCCTGTCACCCCGAGTTGTAAAATCAATAACTTACAGGCAAGCACGACGGTAACCACTCACGGCTTTTCAGATAAAATCCCATAAAAATCAGTTGCATTACCCT
>CAYTKY010000145.1:0-2590 GCA_964438435.1 uncultured Coxiellaceae bacterium
GCAGAGCGGCGGTCTCCAAAACCGCAGGTTGGGGGTTCGAGACCCTCCTGGCCTGGATTGTTTATTTTGCTGAACATAAGAGATGTATGGCGTGAAATCAAAGGCAAATGTAATGGTTTTGAAAGTTGAGCAGCAGAGCGAAGTAAAATTAGACTGGCTTAAATGGTTGGTCGCATTGATTTTATTGCTTGCTGGCGTGGTTGCTAACTATTACTATAGCGAAATTTCCATGTTGTGGCGAACGCCCGCTTGGTTTTTGGTGTTAGCTGTGGCGGGGGCGATTATTTCAAAAACTCAAAAGGGTCAATGGGTTATTGAATTTTTTCGCGATTCACGGATGGAGTTACGTAAAGTTGTCTGGCCAACACGCGAAGAAACGATGCAGACGACCTTGATGGTGGCTGTTATGGTAATTGTTCTTGCTCTTTTATTGTGGGGAATGGACAGTATTTTACTTTGGCTGATTGGTTGGCTAACTGGGCAGCATGGTTAATCGAAATTATTTTAGTGTGATGAGAGGAATTTGATTATGTCAGCAGATCAGGCAATGCCAAAGAAGCGCTGGTATGTTGTGCATGCCTACTCTGGCTTTGAGAAATATGTCATGCAAGCCTTACAAGAGCGAATTCGTTTTGAAGGGTTAGAGGATAAATTTGGTGATGTATTGGTGCCGACGGAAGAAGTGGTTGAGTTGCGCGGCGGTCAAAAAAGAAAGAGTGAGCGAAAGTTTTTTCCAGGCTATGTCTTAGTTGAAATGGTAATGGATGAACAAACATGGCATTTGGTGCGTTCAACACCGAAAGTATTAGGATTTATTGGTGGTAGTAATCCTGCTCCTATCACCCAGAAAGAAGCAGAAGTTATATTGCAACGTATGCAGGACAGCAGTGAAAAACCAAAACCGAAAGTCTTGTTTGAAGTGGGTGAGGTGGTGCGCGTCATCGATGGACCGTTTGCTGATTTCAACGGTGTTGTTGAAGAAGTGAATTATGAAAAAAATCGCTTGCGTGTGGCTGTTCTCATCTTTGGTCGTTCAACGCCTGTCGAATTGCAATTTGATCAAGTCGAAAAAGCATAAAAAACTCAACGAAAGCCGTGAAATGTGTTATCATTTCGCGCTTTTCGTCTGAGTTAAGTTTTTGTGTATTTTTGTAGCGAGGGGAGCCGTGAGGCGCTTGTACCCAATTAAAGAGGTAATAAAGTATGGCAGCACCAAGATCGAAAAAGAAAATTAAAGCGTTTATCAAGTTACAAATTACGGGTGGAGCAGCAAATCCAAGTCCACCGGTTGGTCCTGCATTGGGTCAACAAGGTGTCAATATCATGGAGTTTTGCAAAGCATTTAATGCGCAGACTCAAACACCGGACAAACAAGGTAAACCATTACCTGTTGTCATTACTGTTTATGAAGATCGTACTTTCACTTTCGTGACAAAAACACCACCTGCTTCTTATCTGATTAAAGAGGCAGCAAAAATAAGTAAAGGCAGTAATGCGCCGAGTACAAGTAAAGTGGGTAAGTTGACGCGAAAACAACTAGAAGAAATCGCAAAAATTAAAATGGTAGATTTAACAGCGGGTGATTTAAATGCGGCTGTTCGTAGTATTGCTGGTAGTGCTCGTAGTATGGGCGTTGAAGTGGAGGGTGTGTAATCATGACTAAAATATCAAAACGTCAACGTGCTACTCGTGCATTATTAACATCAGGAAAGGTGTATAGCGTTAAAGAAGCGATTGAGCTTATTAACAAAATTCCAAAAGCAAAATTCAATGAAGCAGTTGATTTGGCAGTTAATTTAGGCGTTGATACAAGAAAGGCAGACCAAACTGTTCGCGGTGCGATTGTGCTACCCAAAGGCAGTGGTCGTAAAGTCCGTGTTGCTGTCATTACCACGCCTGCTCATGCAGACGCAGCAAAAGATGCGGGCGCTGACTTGGTTGGATTAGATGATTTAGCTGAGCAAATAAAAGCAGGAAAAATCGAGTTCGATGTTTTGCTTGCTACACCAGATGCAATGAAAGTAGTGGGTCAGTTAGGTCAAATTTTAGGGCCTCGTGGGTTAATGCCTAATCCAAAAGATGGTACTGTGTCAACAGATATTGCTAATGCTGTGAAAAACGCTAAAATAGGCCAAGTCCGTTACCGTGCTGATAAAGCGGGTATCGTTCATTGTACAATTGGTAGAGCTGATTTTTCTGCCGCTGATCTTACCGAAAATCTCGAAGCTGTCATGGGCGCTCTCAAAAAAGCGAAACCCAGCACTTCTAAGGGTATTTATATCAAGAAAGTGACTTTATCAACAACGATGGGTCCTGGTTTGTTGTTAGATGTTTCTAGTCTTGCTGCGTAACCTTATTTTTCATCCTGCGATCTTTGCCGTGGGGTTATAAACGAATTTGACGTAGCTTTTGCTGATGCTAATGCTCGTCAGAGACCGTAGGCGCATTTTTTTGCTGTAATAAGTGAAAGCATGCTTAATCGACTTTAACTTGTTAGCCTACGCAGATGTGTGATGCCAAGGAAAGTAAGTAAAAAGGCATTTGTCCAACGGAGGTATAAAAGTGGTATTGAAGTTAGAAGATAAAAAAA
>CAYTKY010000146.1:0-2549 GCA_964438435.1 uncultured Coxiellaceae bacterium
AAGGGACGTTTTATAGTTGAAAGCGCAAAAGCCAATCCAGACATTGCATATATTGCCTTTGAACGCGAGCCTCATGCCATAGCTGTAGGAGTTAGAGCAGGAAAGGACTTGCCTATCGCCTTTGTTATTAATGACGTTGAAAAGCTGCTGGAAATTTTCGCTCCCGAGGAAATTAACAGAATATATATTAACTTCTGCGACCCATGGCCAAACAGAAAAAAATGGGCTAAGCGCCGCTTAACCCACAAGAATTTTCTAAACAGGTACAAAGAAATCTTAACTACAGATGGAGCAATTTTTTTCAAGACGGACAATAGGGAGCTGTTTGAGTTTTCCTTAGAGCAGTTTGAGGAAAACGGATTTACGCTGAAAAATGTCTCCTGGGATTTACACAACAGCGACTTTCAAGGAAATATTATGACTGAGTACGAGGAGAAATTCAGTAGCCAGGGTATGCCAATCCATCGCTGTGAGGCATATGTTCCAAAAAAATTATCGTAGTGAAATATATATAATAATTTTCCCTCCATCTGAATATACTAAATCAGTATATTCTGTGGAGGTATATTATGAAACGATATAGCCGTTCTTTTATAACCCTAAGACAAGAACGCCCCGAATACTGCCTTAAACCCAGAGAGGCACTGGGAAGCGGCATAATCGAGGTAAACAACGGAATGGGACGCTTAATACTTAAAACTCAGTATTTAAAGCCCGAGGTTATTTATAAGGCGTATATGATTGCCGTACTGGACGGGAAATCCGTTGGGGTAATGGCAGGGCCGCTGGCTGTGGACTCCTACGGCAAGGGTGAGCTGAAATGTGAATTTTCCCCCGAGGACGTTTTTTCCAGCGGACTGCCTATTGATGCCTTTGGAGTGCTTGCGGTTTTTGTTAACCCTAAGGAAGGCAATAATACTAACGACGTGATTGTTGCTTTGTCCGGCTATAAGGACACAATGATTATGTGGAAAAGGAATTTTGAATTTTACAATAGGCTTGCCAGCCCTGTGGAAATTCCTGTTCAGCAGCAGCCACCTGTTTCTTATGCCCATGTTGTAGAAACGGAGGACATAATCATTCGTCAGCTTGGGCAAGAAAATCCTTGTCCACCTACAAGCGAAATCCCTTCTCCTTCTACTGCACCGGAGATTACACCTCCTTCTGTGCCGGAAGTACCCACACCTACTACACCGGAGGAAATACCTGCCCCTGTGGAACAGCCCCAACCGCCTATGCAACCCCAGCCGGAGATAACTCCCCCAGAAACCCCGGAAACAAGCGAACCCCCTGCGGCAGAAACACCCCGAATGCCAGGTGTAATGCAAAGAAGCAATTTGCCGGACTCCATTACGCCGCTGGGGAATGAGGCTATGCCTTCTTCGGAGACAGCCCCTCCTATTGTTTTCCCTAACCTTCAAGAAACATCACCACCTCAAACTCAGCAACCCCCAACCCTCCAACCAGAGGACCAGCCAAAAACAAAAATGCCTGTTCAGCCTCAAATGCCTACAGAGGAAGAAGGCGAAATTGGCGAGCCTATTTCTGTCGGTGCAGAAACTATTGATACAGAAGCTACTGGTGCAGAGGCTTCTGTTGCTGCGACTGATATTTTAAGCCAAGTACCGCCGATTAGCGAGGAAGATCATTTACAGCAAATGCCCCAAGCAGAAGAAATGGACTTTGACGAGCCGCCTGAGCAGGACTTAAATGAAGGAGAAGCTCCCCCATTCCAGCCATACCCTTCACAAGAGCCGGAAAACCAGCCTGATGAGGAAGATACCACCAGCAAGGAGCTTCACTTAGAGTTTAAGGAGTTTGCCAAAAGATTCAGCGAGGAGCTGGGTGAGCTTAAGAACTACGTCTTTTTAACAGATGAGCAGCTAAGCCAGCGCGCCGCCCAACAACCAGACCTTGAAGTCGAATCAATGCCCGAGCAGCTTTCTCGCAAAAAGGCTATGCATAGGGAATGTAAGCGAGCAGATTACATATTTGGAGTGAACGAAAGGGTTAAGCCCTTTATGCGCCAAAACCGAGAGGTTAATTGGGTTAAGATAACACTTAGGGATTTGACCCTACTGCCCATTGACCATTATAAATATGCCAACAACGTGTTTGTAGCCTCTGCCTATAAAAAATGGCAGCACTTAATCCTTGGGATTACGGAGGATTTATCCGGGCGGCAATACATTCTTGGTGTGCCCGACAGATTTAGCCGGCAGTTTAAGCTTAACGCAGGCAGGCTGGGTTTTGTCCAGTTTAAAACCTGTGCTGACAAAAAAGCTGAGGACGGCGACTTTGGTTACTGGTTAATGCCAATAATTTTTTAGAAGCGTGAGGTTTACAAATGCTAAAATTATTTTCTAATGAGCAGCTTGACCAATGTGTAGACATGTATGTAGATGTTTTTTCCAATCCACCTTTTAGTTACGGGTGGATAAAGAGAGAGAATATAGTAAGGTATATTAGCCATATGGATATGACTCCCCAAAGCTGTTCCTTCGTTTATTATGAGCAGGACATGGCTGTTGGCGCATGTTTTGGAGCCA
>CAYTKY010000147.1:0-2535 GCA_964438435.1 uncultured Coxiellaceae bacterium
TTGTTATACCAAGTATAGCTATTTCAGAGCTATGTCTTTCATCTTGGGGAATAATCTCGAATTGCTCTTTCATAATGCACATTTGCATTTGTAACTGCGCTACGTCTGGATGACCCATATGAGAATCATAACCATCAGGGCTTATGGCATTCCACATATTAATGTTCTTGTCCATTAAATGCTCCTTAATTTACTAAAATGTATATTACAAACTGGTCTCAGCTTCTGGTTCTTTTGTGACTGACATATTAAATTGTCGGACATTGATTAGTTTTTCCTGCCTGCATTTGGGACAATACAAGGGGAAATTTTTTAGTTCGGTATCGTCTCGGATCTTAATGCGGGTTTTATTCTTGCAAGTGGGACAAAGTAGCCATTTAGATTTTTCCAAATTATCACCCCTGTTGCGATTAATCATATTGTTTTGCCACACACCAAGCCGCAAACCACATACTCATTTTTCATTTTTAGAATTAAATTTCTTCCTTATTTGGTGTTCAGCATCAAGCGTCACTTCTCTGGCGGGAACACCGGTGATTACTTCCAATGAGTTTTGTGCTTCGATTACTCTTTCAATCCATAGTTGCTTGTAAGCATCAAAATCTCTACAGTTTTTTGCTATATAAATTGGTGCGCCGAAAATAAGACGATTTAATTCACCCTCGACTGCTTGCTCAATGAACGCTGGCAAGACAGGGATATCAAGTAGCTGTGCTAACCAAAATGTACCCTTTTCAATATCTTCAGGCTTCTCTTTGTTAATATCATAAATCGTGCCTTGAGAGAATATCAAGAAATGTTTTGGCTTTTCTCCATCTAAAAACCACTTTTTCGCAGCTTTTACAGTAGCAATTGAGCCACCGAAACTGTTGCGGTCAACTGCAAAAATATTTTCAAACTCTAATATTGGTATTAACTCTTTTGGTATAGAAACTCCGTTGAAACAATTTTCTTTAGCGAAAACAAATAGTTCTGGGTAAGTATCTATAACCGTGTGCATAAGCTCATAATAGTAACTCATTATTAACGGAGCATCTGAATCTGTTAAGTGATTAGATGCTATTATATACGAAGTAGTAGTAAAGTCTTCTGGTAAATTGTGAGCTTCAAAATTATAAGCGCTTAGAAGCGTTTTCTTTGCGGCAATTATTCTGTTTCTTAATTTTTCTGGATTATTTCCAATATCTAAAAGCTCTTGTATTCCATTCGCATTAAACAGTGAGCTGGCATTAAATAGACGCATAATATTAACTCCTCTATATCATCACTTAGCAATTTCTTTTGTAGCTTTGCCTATATTTTTATGGGGAAAGCAAGAATGCTTTCCACATAGCGATTCCTCTGTTTCGCTTAATAACAGTTATCCAATCTTTTGCCAAAGTAACTGAATTTTAAGGCTTTTTTGTGATACAAGCTCGGATAACTTGCTAATTATATTATAAAGTGCCCTGCAACTCCGATAAGAGTACCCAATACAACCGACATCACAACCATCGGCGGCACCGACTTTTTATCCTCTTTGGAAACAATGATAATAACAGGAAGGGCAAGTAGAAGTGTTATCACACCACCCTTTAGCCACCATGCCATACCGAATAAATTGGTGTTAAAGATGATAAATGGCATGATGAAATAAAAAATAAATGCAGATGAAATGGCATATTTGTTAAGCTTCATCTTAATCATTGGTAAAATGTCTACTACTCCTGCAACAAGCCCAACCAGTGCGGTTAACAAAAATTCCTTCATATTCTCTTTTCCTCCATATATTTTGTGTTACATGCCTTGCATACAACTTCATATTTGTAGCTTTCCAAGTTTTTATCAAGAAGGGTGAAAAGCGGTGATTGGTCGGAAGGACAGCATAGTCTATTTTTGACGATTACCAATTTGTTTTCGCTCAACCTTGCAGAAACGTCATCATCAAAGGCTATGTGCATACTACCACATCTACCGCATTTGCATTCGTAAGATAGCTCAAATTTATCATAAGTAACATAGCAAAGGTAGCCAATGGTTTTATTACAACTTTCACAGTAAACCCAGCCACCATATCCGCTTGCAAGTCTTGTATTTTTTAGTTCTTTGGTTTTAGGTATTCTTGACATATGTTCCCCCTTTAAGCTTCCGCTTTAATAGTGCTCATATTTTTGGAATCAAGGAGTTTTTCGAGAAAACCTCTGATAATTTCAGGAGAACGATATTTGGGTAGGTTTCCAAAGATTAGAGATAACTCGTCCATTTCCTCCATGGCTTGTGTAAAGCCGTGCGTAACTGTGTTATCAAGTTTCTCTAAGCTACTGTATTCTAAGTTATTGGGTTTTAATCGCCTACTCTTGATTGCATACCCCACACGCTTTTTGCAGTCACAGCACCCTGTCTGGGACAAACCACAATAAATGCTTAAAAATTCTCCGACCTTTTTGCGTATGCGTGAAAGCCGCTGGCGATATGCTTCGGGGGTAATATCAAGTATTTCTCCGCAGAGCTTGCTGTCAGCTTTAAACATAACCCCTAAAACATAGATTAGGCGGC
>CAYTKY010000148.1:0-2530 GCA_964438435.1 uncultured Coxiellaceae bacterium
TTCTAAGTGATGTGGATCCGCTGTATAAACAGGAATCCCTAATTTTGTGAGCGCCATTCGCTGACGTGAAAAAGCTTGGCCCCAAGTAATGATTAAATCAGGATGTAAAAAGATAATTCGTTCAAGATCAATACCGGCATACGAACCAACACGAGGAATAGACTGCGCATCCACAGGATAGTCGCTGCCATCAATGACTCCAACAACATGCGAACCCGCACCGATTGCAAATAAAATTTCTGTTAAATCAGGCGCAAGACTAATAATGCGTTTAGCTGGTTGCTTCAAATCGATTGTTTTCCCAACATCATCGATCACACGACAACTTGCTTGAATAGATGCTAGCTGGCAAAAATAAATAAGGAACAAAAAAAAGGCTCTTCTGATAAGAGCATGGTTAGGTAGTTTGTTTTTTGCAATGGTTCGTCGGGCTGCGCCCTCGTGCACTTTATTTGTAAAAAATAACTTATCTAACCATCGCAATATCAGAAGAGCCAACACAAATCACCGCATCATACAATCAACATCAACATAGCGATGAAAGCAAGCCAAATAATGCTTGTTCTATCGAGTAATTCCATCACATTTTTGCCCGTTTGATCGATCATCATTCTATCATCACTCATTAATGCTGCTTCACCGCATTGAGTTAATAACACTTTGTTTTTTTCTAACTCTAAAAAATAATTCTTACGAAAGACAGAAAAAACTTTCACAAAATTTCCACTCAATGCAAACAATAAACTCGTTAATCGTATTGGCACCCAATCAAGAATCGATTGTATAAAGCTCGCTTGCTCCGATACTTCAATGCATTGCGAAGATAAATTCACTGTTCGATACAACACAATTCCACAAGGCCCTAAACATGCAAACCAAAATAAAGGCGCAAAGACACGTTGATTTGCTTCTACAAAAATATCTCCCATGACAGATGATGACGACGTCATTTCTGCCCAAATATTTTGTGGCCCCAAGCAATAAAGTACGATCACAATTTGAAAAACAAATTCAACAAAACCATAAAGAGGTGTTGATAAAAGCCATTCCAATAACCCAAGCAAGCAGAGTACGGGAATAATCATTAAGGCAAGTAAAATATAGGGTTTTTTTAATAATACTTTTTTCAAAATGAATTGCTGATAATGCACATATCCGCACCCATTTCGCAAATGACTCCAATCAAAAAATCGTTCAACCAGTAAGGCAATCATTGCTATCATAAATGTCATCAGAGTAGTCCTCTTAAATATGGCCAATCAAAAAATAATCCTGGATCTGTTTTACGCCCCGGAGCAATATCGACATGCCCAACGATACGTTCTGACGTAATAGCGGGATACGTTTGCATCAATAATTGAATCACTGCCGCTAACTGATGGTATTGAATAATTTCATACGAAAGATCATCTGTCCCTTCTAATTCAATGCCAATCGAAAAATCATTACAAGCGGTTCTACCTTGAAAATAAGACTCGCCTGCATGCCAAGCACGTTTCATAAAAGGCACAAATTGAATCATCTCACCCGTGCGTTTAATTAAAAGATGCGCAGACACTTTCAAGGAAGCGATAGAAGAAAAATAAGGATGCAATGAAAAATCCAGTTGCCCAGAAAAAAAATCTTCTATGTAAGAATGACCAAATTCGCCTGGCGGTAAGCTAATGCTGTGTACAACCACCATATCAATGAGCGTATTGGGTGGGCGCTCATCACAATGAGGCGAAGGCCTGTATAAAACAGGTTCTAGTAAACCACTCTGGAGAGTCATGCTGAATGTTGTTGTCATGCGTGCGATTATAATCATCTCGCGTGAAAGAAAACAAATCATGGAAATCGAGGGTGCATTTTTATTGCAAATACAGCAAAAATCACTATACTTTGACGCCTAACATTCAAAGATTATATCTCTATGCAAGCAGAAACAATTAAAAAATCCATTGAAAAAGGCATTACTGGCTCTGAAGCCTTTGTCGAAGGAGATGGCACGCATTTTACTGCTATTGTCATTTCAGCCCAATTTTTCGGTCAATCTCGGATAAAAAAGCAACAAATGGTGTATGATACGGTGAAGGAATCATTATTAGATGGCACGCTGCACGCTCTTTCCATTCAAACCTTCACACCCGAAGAATGGCAAGCAATAGAACAAGAGCCTGGGCTTTAAAAAAATGGATCGCATATGGAAAAATTAATAATCAAAGGCAATATTCCTTTAAATGGTGAAATCAAAATTTCAGGTGCTAAAAATGCCGCGTTACCCATTTTAGCAGGTTCGCTGTTAAGTCATTCGCCCGTTCAACTCAGTAATATTCCTCACTTGCAAGATGTCACCACGATTGTTAGCTTGCTTGGCCAGATGGGTGTGCGCATCACACTCGATGAACGCGCTAATATTGAAATTGACGCAAATAGCTTAGATGCTTTCCATGCACCTTATGAATTGGTACGCACCATGCGTGCCTCTATTCTGGTTTTAGGTCCTTTGCTTGCTCGTTTTGGTAAAGCAGAAATTTCTTTGCCAGGCGGT
>CAYTKY010000149.1:0-2529 GCA_964438435.1 uncultured Coxiellaceae bacterium
CAGTCGCAGTTCCTGGCCGGCAAGGTTGTGGTCAGGCGGATAGAGGACCTTCGAGATGGTCTCCGAACTGACCTTGGACTGGACGGCGCTGATGTAGTCGCCCTGGCTGAAGAAGCCGAGATCGAAATCCCGCGAGGCCCGGGCGGTCCACAGCCGCATGTTGATCACGTGGTCGTTGCGGAAACCCGGGACGAGGATGTCGCAGGCCATCGCCATGACATCGGTGGTGTTGACCCATTTGGCGCGATAGCGGCCGTTCTCGTCCTGGTAGCCGGTGACGTTGCCGTAAAAACGGACAGGGAAAACCGGCACCCGCCGTTCGAATTCCCAGGGGGTGCCGTAGCGCAGCCAGTTGTCCGGGGTTTCGACCTGGTAGCCGTCGATCAGCTGCTGGTAAAACAGCCCGTATTCATAGCGTATGCCATAGCCGTAGGCCGGTATCTTGAGGGTGGCGATGGAGTCCATGAAACAGGCTGCCAGCCTTCCCAGACCGCCGTTGCCCAGCCCGGCCTCCTCCTCCTGGTCGCGGATCTCGCTCATGTCGTAGCCGAGTTCCTCGATGGCCTTTTTCGCATCCTCCATGATCCCGAGATTGATCAGGCTGTTACCGAGCGAGCGGCCGATCAGAAACTCCAGGGACAGATAGTACACCCGCTTCTTCTTCTTGGCGTAGAAGGTCTTCTGGGTGGCGATCCATTTCTCCACCATGATGTCGCGCATCGTGTAGGCCAGGGCCTTGTAGATGTCGGTGGGCCCTGATCGCTCCGGGTCCCGTCCCTGAAAACTCATCAGGTGGTGGATGATGTTCTCCTTGATGGCCTCGGCATTGGTCTTGAAAAACACCTCCGGGCAGGGGGCACTCTCACCTGGCGGCCCCGACTGCGACGCGACCTTCTGCAGCTTCTTCATGTTTTCCTCCCGCTCACATGGCTCTTCACCACCCGTACCCCTGCTCAGCCCGCCGGCGCGCCTGCCTGTCGTTCATTGACAGCAGGCGATGCCTGATTACACTGTTTCACTGTGGGCGGCACAGTACCGGTGACTGTTGTCATCATCAAAGGATGCCATCTTTTGCCGGGCAATGTCCAGTTCTCGAGGAGATATCCGTCTTTTTGTTGAGAATGATACCACAACGCAGTATAGCTACAGGCACCCGATCAGCGCCGCCCGGCGGAATCACCACCACACTTGAACCACTGTATCCATGACCACATCACAAAGCGTATCGAAAGGCAGCCCAGTCGTCCTCTTCCTCGTCGTCTTCATCGCAGGTTTCCTCTCAGGCGTAGGTTTTGCCGTCTACAAGATGGGGCCTGCGGCCGAACCGTCGGCACCTGCACAGCAGAACGCCCGCGAGAACGATCAGCAGATTCCGAAGGAAACGGCGGCGGCCATCGCCCAGCTCGAAGAGCTGGTTACCAAGGACCCGAAGGATTACCAGTCCTGGATCAAGCTCGGCCACCATTACTTTGACACCGACCAGCCGGAGAAGGCGATCCAGGCCTACAACCAGTCACTGGCGCTGCACACAGGCGACGCCAACCTGCTGACCGATCTCGGGGTGATGTACCGCGCCAGCGGTCAGAAGGAAAAAGCCATCGAATCCTTCGACAAGGCCCGGGCAATGGACCCGCAGCACCAGCCTGCGCGGTTGAACAAGGGTATCGTGCTGCTTTTTGACCTCAACGATCCGGCCGGTGCTGTCGCCAGCTGGGAGGAGCTGCTCCAGCTCAACCCGGAGGCAAAGATGACCGATGGCAGCAGCGTCCGCGAGTTCGTGACCCATATCAAGGATGAACTGGCCAAACAGCCCAAGCAGTAAGGACTGCCACAACCGTCAAGGAGAGCCGATGAAATTTGAAACCCTCGCCCTGCACGCGGGCCATACCGTCGACCAGGACAGCCTGTCGCGGGCGGTGCCGCTTTACAGGACCAGCGCCTACCTGTTCAGAAGCACCGAGCACGCCGCCAATCTCTTCGCCCTCAGGGAACTCGGCAACATTTACACCCGTCTCGGCAACCCCACCCAGGCCGTGCTCGAGGCCCGCTGCGCCGCCCTCGACGGTGGGGCGGCGGCGCTGGCACTTGCCTCGGGCACCTCCGCGATCTTCTACACCATCATCAACATCTGCCGACAGGGCGACGAGGTGGTGTCCGCCAACAACCTCTACGGCGGCACCTATTCCCAGTTCGACTCGATCCTCCCCCAATTCGGGATCAAGGTGCGGATGGTCGATCCCTCCGACCCGCAGAACTTTGCCGCGGCAATCACCAACCGCACCCGCGCCCTTTACTGCGAAACCATTGGCAATCCGGCCCTGAACATGACCGACATCCGGGCCGTTGCGGAAATCGCCCATGCCCACCGGCTGCCGCTGATCGTCGATTCCACCTTCACCCCGCCCTGCCTGCTGCGGCCGATTGAGCACGGCGCCGACATCGTCATCCATTCGCTGACCAAATGGATGGGCGGCCATGGCACCGGTATCGGCGGCATCGTCATCGACGCCGGCAGCTTCGACTGGACCG